>NZ_JBNFMU010000228.1:0-116113 GCF_049942315.1 Pseudomonas wayambapalatensis | reverse complement strand
TTGCGTGAGGGCTGAGAGGTGCTTGCCGAAAGTTCTTTAGTGCCTATGAGATCGAGCGCCGCCCGCGCGGCGCTTCGCGGGCAAGCCCGCTCCTACATTTGTTTCGGGCCAGTTATGCCTGTGCCACAGGCGCGCGACCGCCTGGTGTGTACGACTCGATATCGCGCCGTGCGCCAAAGGGGTCGCGCGAAAATGTCACAGGATTCATTGGCCCGAAACAAACTGTGGGAGCGGGCTTGCCCGCGAAGCGCCGCGCGGGCGGCGCTCGATCTCACAGGCCCTAAAAAGCTTTCGGCAAGCACCTGTCAGCCCCACGCAATCGCACAGCCCGATCAACCCTGACGATAACGCGGCGCCAGTTGTTGATTCGACAGGTGCCCGTTCAACGCCTGACGGCTGGCCTCGAACGCCTCAAAGCGTTCGAACTCGTGCAGCGACGGAATCGAGATCAGGCGCTTGGCGTCGAAATCGGCCAGTGCCGCTTCCACTAGGTCCTGCGCAGTCATGACGATCGCCGGATCCAGGTGCTCCACCGGCAGGCCGCCGATGCTCCAGAAATCGGTAGCGGTGGCGCCGGGCAGCACGGCCTGGACCTGCACGCCTTTGTCGGCCAGCTCCTTGTGCAGGCTCTGGGTGAAGGCGGTGACGTAGGCCTTGCTGCCGCCATACACGCCATTGAGCAGTTCCGGCAGCAGGCTGACCACTGAGGAGATGTTGATCAGCGCACCCTCGCCGCGCTCGACGAAGCCAGGCACCGCAGCATAGGTCAGGCGGGTGAGGGCGGTGATGTTCAGGGTGATCATGCGGGTCATCTGCTCGACGTCGCTTTCCAGCAGCGCGGTGTGGGTGCCGATACCCGCGTTGTTGACCAGCAGGCCGATGCTGGCATCTTCGCGCAGGCGGGTTTCGATGCGCGCCAGATCCTGGCTGTCGGCCAGGTCTGCCGGCAGGACTTCGACGCTGCGCCCGGTCTGGCTGCTCAGGCGCGAGGCCAGTTGATTGAGGCGTTCGCGGTTGCGGGCGACCAGGATCAGGTCGTGGCCACGGCGGGCCAGGTGTTCGGCGTAGAGTGCGCCAATGCCGGTAGAGGCGCCAGTGATGAGGGCTGTACGAGTCATGGTTGCTGCTCCGTGGGTGGGGTTGCAGCGATGATGCGCGGCTTTGCTTGTGGCGCAAATGACACATATAGTACGTTTTCAGGACATCAAGCGAGGTGCGTCATGCATCGGGTCGGCTATCTGTTGTGTGAAAGGTTCCAAGTCATGGCGCTGGCGTCGCAGTCGGTGTTCGAGTTCGCCAATGTGCTGACGGGCAAGCGCCTCTACGCCTTGGGCAACTACAGCGTGGCCGGCGGTGTGCTGGTGTCGTCGCTGGGTATGCAGTTGCAGACCCAGGCGGTCGATACCCCGGGGCATGCCGACACCTGGCTGGTGGCGGGCACATTGTCGCCGATCGCCTCACCTGCCGATGCGGCCAGCGTGGACCTGGTGCGTCGGCTGGGCGAGCAGGCGCGGCGTACCGCCGGGATCTGTACGGGGGCCTTCACCTTGGCGGCAGCCGGCCTGCTCGACGGGCGTCGGGCGACCACGCATTGGGTCTACGCCCGGGAGCTGCGGCAGATGCACCCGGCGATCCAGGTAGAGGACGACCGCATCTTCATTGCCGATGGCAACATCTGGACGTCCGCCGGCATGACCGCCTGTATCGACATGGCCCTGGGCATGCTCGAGCAGGATCACGGCCATGAGCTCGCACGAGCCGTTGCGCATCGGCTGGTGATGCACCAGCGTCGCTCGGGAGGCCAGTCGCAACATTCGCAGCTGCTCGACCTGGCACCGCGCACCGACCGCATGCAGAGCGTGCTCGAGTACGCTCGCCAGCACCTGCGGCGGCCGCTGAGCGTCGAGGAACTGGCCGAGGTTGCGCACCTGAGCCCGCGCCAGTTCAGCCGGGTGTTCACTGCCGAAACCGGGCAATCGCCGGCGCGAGCCATCGAGGGCCTGCGCCTGGAGGCGGCGCGGCTGATGATCGAGCAGAGTCGCCACAGCCTGGATGTGGTGGCGCGCGAGACAGGATTTCGCGACCGTCGGCATTTGCGCGAGGCTTTTGTACGCGGGTTCGGTATTCCGCCCCAGGCGATACGTCGTGATGCGCGGCGTGTGGAACGTGACGGAGTCGTCGCATGAAGAAGCGGGTGCGCATGGACGACCTGCAGGTGTTCGTCACCACTGTCGAGGCCGGTGGGCTTTCAGCGGCAGCGCGGCAGTTGGACATCTCGCCGGCTCTGGCCAGCGCCGCGTTGCAGCGCCTGGAGCACAGCCTGGGGATTCGTCTGTTGGTGCGCTCGACACGCCGTCTGCGCCTGTCGGACGATGGCGAGCGTTATCTGCCTCACGCGCGTCAGGCCCTGGACGCGCTGGTCGACGGTGAGATGGCGCTGGAGCAAGCACGCGCCGAACTGGCGGGGCCACTGCGGTTGTCGATGCCGTCGGACCTGGGGCGCAACCTGCTGTTGCCCTGGCTGACGGAGTTTCAGGCCGAATATCCACGACTCGACATGCGCCTGCGGGTCAGCGACCAGGTGGCCGATCTATTTGGCGAGCAACTGGATGCCAGCATCCGCTACGGGCTGCTGGGGGACTCCAGCCTGGTGGCCTTGCCGCTGGCCGCCGATAACCGGCGTACGCTCTGTGCAGCACCGTCCTATATCGCCCGCCATGGCGCGCCGCAGACTCCGCAGGCGCTGGCCGGGCACAACTGCCTGCGTTATGTAATGGGTGAGCAGATCCACGAACGCTGGAGTTTCGAGAATGCAGGCGCAATGACCACGGTACTGGTCAGTGGCGACCGCTGCAGCGACGATGCCGATATCGTGCGACGCTGGGCGGTGGCAGGGCTCGGTGTGGTTTACAAGTCGCGCCTGGATGTGCTCGAGGACATTCGCGCCGGAAGGCTGGTGGAGTTGCTGTCGGACCATGCAGGGCAGGCGGCGCCGCTGCAACTGGTATGCGCGCACCGACAGTCGCTGAGCCCGGCGGTGCGGCGCTTGCATGGGTTTCTGACGCTGAAGCTGCAGGCGTACCTCGCATGAGCGGATAGGCCTGCAGCCACAGCGCTTCGGTTCACAGCACATTGAAGCCGTGGGTGCCATCACGCTTCAGTTGCGCGATCAGACCGAACTCCCAGTCGAGGTAGCCTTGCATGGCTTCACGCGGGTTGTCGGTCCCTTCGTATGGCCGGCGGTAGCGGTCGGTACGCTCCACCGCCAGGCGCGTCTCACCTGTTTCCAGTGGCTTGCCGGCGGCGATCCAGCTCGCCGTGCCGCCTGTCAGCAGGTAGACCGGTGTGCGCGTCAGGGCTTGCAGGTCGGTGGCGGCAAAGCTTGCCAGCAGGCTGCTGCCGCAGGTCAGCACGTAGCGCTCGGCCTTGGGCAGGCGCTCCAGGGCCTCGGGCAACTGCGCGCGGATCGCCCAATAAGCACCTGGGATGTGGCGCTTGACGTAGTTGGCGCTGGCGGTGAAGTCCAGCAAGACGGTGCCTTCCTCGGCCAGCCAGGCCTGCAATTGCTCGACGTCGATCTCGGTATTGCGCGCAAGTGCCGGGCGGGGTGCCTGCCATTCGCCGGTTTCGCTGAAGTCGGCCTTGCTCAGGCCGTCGAGCACCGCCACTTCCCAGCCCATCTGCGCGAGCCACGAAGCGCTCATGTTGGCACGCACGCCGTCGTCATCGACCAGCACGATGCGGGCGCCGCGTACGCTGGCGTTGTGATCGGTTTCCTGCACCAACTGGCCACCGGGCGTGCAGCGGCTGTCGGGCAGGTGCCCGGCAACGTATTCCTCGGGTGTGCGCACGTCGAACAGATAGGTGGTGCGCGCAGTCTCTGCCTGCCAGGTGGCCAGGCCCTGGCGGTCCAGGCGTCGCACTCCGGCCCGGTCGGCGACGGCGCGGGCGCGCTCGGCAGCGCTGCTGCGGGTGCTGTCGCCGACCTCGGCGAAGCGCTGCGCCTGGCCGTGGGCCAGTTGTTGACCGGCCAGTGTCCAGCCGATGGTGCCGTTGCGCAGCGCTGCCACCGGGTTGGGGATGCCGGCGTTGACCAGCGATTGTGTGCCGATGATGCTGCGGGTGCGCCCCGCGCAGTTGACGATCACCCGCGTCGCTGGATCCGGTGCCAGTTCGGCGACGCGCAGCACCAGTTCGGCGCCGGGCACGCTGATGCCTCCAGGAATGCTCATGGTCTGGTATTCATCGAAGCGCCGGGCGTCGAGCACCACCACGTCGGCCTGGCTGTCGAGCAGGGCCTGGACCTCTTCGGCGGCCAGCGAGGGCGTGTGGCGCACACTCTCCACCAGTTCGCCGAACGCTTTGCTGGGTACGTTGACGTCGCGAAACAGCTCGCCGCCGGCATCGCGCCAACCGCCAAGCCCACCTTCGAGCACCGCCACATCGCTGTAGCCCAGCGCCTGCAGCCGCTCGACAGCGATGGCCGACAGCCCCTCGCCATCGTCGTAGACGGTGATGGCGGTGTCTCGGCGTGGCACGCGGGCGAAAATTTCCAGTTCCAGCTTCGAAAGCGGGATGTTGGCCGCGAACAGCGGATGCGCCTGGGCGAAGGGGTCTTCTTCGCGCAGGTCGATCAGGGCGACTTCTTCCTGGGCCAGCAGGGCGGTGCGAAGGTCATGAAAACTGCGGGTGCTGAGGCGGGTCATGGGGCAGGGTTCTCTTTGGACAGGTCCCAGATGTTGGGCAGGCTGGTGTTGGAATAACCGGAGATGAACGGCTTCTCGCTACCGTCGGGCAGGTATACGGCGCGGCTGACCGCACCGATGTTGGCGCCGTAGACATGGATGCTGATCGAGACCCGGTCGTCGAAGGCGTTGCTGACCTGATGGATATCGCCGATGCGCGGTGACACCGCTTCCACGTGGCCAGGGTCGATCCGCAGCCGCTCGCCCTGCGCCACCAGGGCGCCATGGGCGTCGCGGGTGAAGCCTTGGGCGTATTCGGCACCGCGCAACATACCGATCAACCCCCA
This sequence comes from Pseudomonas wayambapalatensis, assembly GCF_049942315.1. NCBI lineage: Bacteria > Pseudomonadati > Pseudomonadota > Gammaproteobacteria > Pseudomonadales > Pseudomonadaceae > Pseudomonas > Pseudomonas wayambapalatensis. Next base: position 111,081 of record NZ_JBNFMU010000228.1, on the reverse strand, counting down.
GACACGGTGGTCATGGATCGGCGTGCTCTGGCCTGGGCCCCAGACGAAGCTGACCACCGAGAAGCGCTGGCGCGAATCGCAATGCAGCAGGTATTGCTGGTAGCGGGTCGGGTCCGGCTGGGCAAGGGCTTCGGGCAACCAGTCGTCATGTGCGACCAGGCTGTGCAGCAGGTTTTGGCCCTGGTCGAGCAGGGTGGCTTCGTCGGGGTTGCGGTCCAACAGGTCGGAGAGTTCGCCAATGAAGTGGCGCAGGCGCTCCAGGCGCGGTGTCTGGCTCATGGTTCAGGCTCGGGCTGACGATCATAGGTAAACCCTAGCAACTGCCTGAATATTCTCAAAATTCAAATTACTCATAAGCTAATATGCAAAACAAGTATTTAAAAGTGGCGTGGCATGATCTGCGAAATCTGCATTTTGAATGCATTAGGTTATGCCTAAAACGAATTTCACAGGGTGTGATCAAGTGGTTAGCGTATAAGTAAGTCGGCAATTAGATTCAAACGCTATAAAAACCTAACTGACCTTGGGACACCTGCAATGAGCGTTCAATTCATCGGCATGATCGGCCATCGCCTGTCATCGGAGACCAGCTTTCTCATTCGCGGCTTCGACCCGCTGGCCGACGCCGAGAACTATGGCCGCGAACTGATTCCGTTGACCCGCGCCAAGGTGGCAGCGCGCAACGCCTGACATTCACTGTTACACGCGACGAGACCGCACGCGCGGATCGCCCTGACTTGCCCGATGCGGCATCTGGAGACGAACGTGCGTTATCTCAAACAACTGGCCGCCGGTGTGCTGGCCACCTCGATCAGCCTTGTGGCTGCCGCGCAGACCCTGGTGGTCGGCGACCAGAGCTACAACGCCCGTGCCGTGATGGAAGCGGCCGGCGTGCTTGACGATTTGCCCTATACCCTGGAGTGGAAGCAGTTCACCGCCGGCTCCCCTGTGGCCGAGGCGCTCAATGTCGGCAGCCTCGACCTCGGCCTGTTGGGGGATGCACCGCCGTTGTTCCTCGGTGCACTCGGGGCGCCGATCAAGGTGGTGGCGGTGTCGAGGCAGAACCTCGAAGGCGTGGCGATCCTCGCGCGCAAGGATTCTGACATTCATAGCCTGGCCGACCTCAAGGGCAAGCGCGCGGCGATCTGGAAAGGTTCCTGGAGCCAGCAACTGCTGTTCAGCGCCCTTGACAAGGCCGGTGTACCCCGCGACGCATTGGAGCTGCGCTACCTCAGCGCCCTGGACGCCTCCCATGCGCTGGATGGCGGCTCAGTCGATGTGATCGCGACCTGGGAGCCTTATGTCACCCAGCAGGAGCGCCAGGGCGCACGGGTGCTGGCCACGGCCGAAGGGATCATCCCGGCGCAGAGTTTCGTGGTCGCCAATGCCAAGGCGGTGCAGGACAAGCGGGCGCAGATCGCCGACTTCCTCCAGCGCCTGAAGAAGGCGCGTCAATGGACCCTGAGCGACGCGGCGCACACCGAAGCGTACGCCGACGCCTGGGCCAAGCGTACCCGTGCCGACGGCGACATCGCCCGCGCCTGGTTCGCCCGCGCGCGCACCGACCTGGCACCGCTCAACGCGCAGGTGATCACCGATGCGCAGAAGACCGTGGACTTCTTTGCCGGCATTGGCCTGATCAAGGGCTATCCGGCCGCGAGTCTGTTCGACACTTCGTTCTCGGCGGCGCTGCAGGACAGCACCGTCACCCAGCACTGAGGCCCCGGCATGAGCAAGCGACAGATCAAACTGGGCGCCCTGACCATGGGCTGTGGTGGCCCCGGCCGACACAACCTGTGGCTGGACCCGGCGCTGCCTGCCGACGCCAGCGTCAATATCGACTGGTACATCGATATTGCCCGCCAGGCAGAAGCTGCGCTGTTCGACCTGATCTTCATCGTCGACAGTCAGTTCATCACGCCAGGTTCGCCGTCCCATTACCTCAATCGCCTCGAACCTCTGACCCTGCTCTCGGCTGTGGCTGTCAGCACCCGTCATATCGGCCTGGTCGGCACACTGACCACCTCCTACAACGCGCCGTTCAACGTCGCTCGGCGCCTGGCCTCGCTGGACCTGATCAGCAAGGGGCGTGCCGGTTGGAACGTGGTCACCAGTGGCGATGCCGGCACCGCCGGCAACTATGGGCTGGATGAGCATTACGACTACGACACCCGCTACAGTCGTGCCCACGAGCATGTCGAGGTGGTGCAGAAGCTCTGGCATTCCTATGAAGACGATGCCTTCCCACGGGATCGCCAGAGCGGGCGCTTCCTCGACCCCGCCAAGCTGCACAGCCTCAATCACAAGGGTGAGCACTTCTCGGTGGTCGGCCCGCTGAACATCCAGCGCTCGCCCCAGGGCCAGCCGGTGATCTTCCAGGCCGGGGATTCCGAGCAGGGGCGTGACCTGGGGGCGGCGACGGCGGACGTGATCTTCACCCACGCTGCAAGCGTCGAGCAGGGCCAGGCGTTCTACCGGGACGTGAAGGATCGCGCCGCACGCCTGGGGCGTGATCCTGAGCAGGTGCTGGTGCTACCGGGGGCCGAAATCTATGTAGGTGATACCGACGAGCATGCCCGCGAGATCGAGCGTCACTATCATCAGGCCGATCACAGCTTCGAGCTGGCGCTGAAGGAGTTCGGGCGTAACTTCGGTTGGCACGATTTCAGCCAGTACGACCTCGATGCGCCGTTTCCGCAGCAGAGCCTCGAGTTTGCCCGCAGCAGTTTCTTCACCAATGCCAAGCGCATCGCCGACCAGGCGCGGGACAAGGGTTTCAGCCTGCGCCAGGCAGTGGAGTTCGGCCGCCAGCTACGCCCAGGCGCCTTCGTGGGCTCGGCGCAGACGGTGGCGGCGAAGATGGCCGACTGGTTCGAAGCCCGGGCGCTGGACGGGTTCAATATCTACATCGGACATCCGGGGCAGTTCCGACGCTTTACCCAGGAGGTGGTGCCGTTACTACAGGAGCGAGGTGTCTACCGAACGGCATACGAAGGGACGACCCTGAGGGAGAGCCTGGGGCTAGCCATACCGCGCTTCGCTGGTTGAACCTGGCCGCTTCGGCGATGGCCTCACTGGCCATTTCCGGAAGCGGCAACCCGTTTCGGCTCAATGCACGCGCTTGCGCGTCGCCACGCAGGCCTGGGCCTGCAGCGTCAGTTCGTCAAGGTGCTCATCGCGCTGGCGCTCGGCGTCGATCATTGCCGCCTCGCCATGCTGATTGAGCAGATAGGCGTGGATCTGACGCACTTCCAGGGTCTGGTAGATGGGCGCAATGTCCAGGCGTCCGACTAGCGCGCCGCTGGCCTTGCCGGTGCTGCTCATCAGCACTTGTGGCCCGGTGGCGCTCACGACCTGCAGGCCCATGGCCTCGAACCAGGGTACGGCATGAGCAAAAGCGCTCATCTCCACGCAGCTGTAGCGCGCCCGCAGGTCTGTCAGCAACCCACGGGCGATGCCTTCACGACGGTGGTCAGGGGATACGGCGAGAAACGCCAGAACACACGCGTGCTGATCATCCTGGGCCGGCAGGGCGAGGGCGAAGCCCAGCAGTTGGTCCGGGGCCTCGGCGTCCAGCGCCAGGACCAGCTCCACGGCCAGGCCACGGGTGCCGTCCAGGGCCTGCAGGTATTGGTGGACTTCGAGGCCGACACCGTACTGGTACAGCGGATACAGCGGGTTGTCCGCGGTGATGGCGACGCTGCTCAGCGCGCCGACATGTTCGATCACCAGCTGGCGGATCTGGTTCTGGAAGGATTCGGGCGGCACGCCGTCGAGGCGGCTCAGGATGAACATCGGGGGACAGGCTCCGGCGGTTGAACTGACCCCGCGCCTGAATGACGCGGGGTGCACAGTCTAACCGCTTTTACCGGCTTGGCCTCACTGGCGCAACGCGGCCAGCATCAAGTCGAGGTTCTGCACTGCAGCGCCCGAAGCGCCCTTGCCCAGGTTGTCGAACACGGCCGTCAGCAGGACCTGCCCGTGCTCGGGATTGGCATACAGTGCCAGGCGCAGGTCGTTGCTGTCGTTCAGGGCCTGCGGGTCCAAGGGGGTCGCAGGCCCTTGCTGGTGCAGGGGCATTACCTGGACATGGCGTGCGCCCTGATAGTCCTGTTCGAGACAGGCCTGCAAGTGCTCGGCGGTGACGCCTGGCGACAACAAACGCAGCTGCAGCGGGATGCTCAACACGATCCCCTGGCGATAGTCGCCGTAGCCTGGCAGGAACATTGGGCGTGCGCTCAGGCCAGCGTGGGCCTGGATCTCCGGGACATGCTTGTGCGCCAACTCCAGACCATAGAGCTGCAGGGCCGGAGCAGGATCGCCGCCTGACTGCTCATGGCGCTCGACCGCAGCGCGACCGCCACCGGAGTAGCCGGAAATGGCATGTACGCTCAACGGATAGTCCGCAGGCAGCAGGCCGGCGCGCACCAGCGGGCGCAGCAGGGCGATGGCACCGGTCGGGTAGCAACCGGGGTTGCTGACCCGTGTGGCCTGGGCGATGCGCTCGGCCTGCTGCTCGTCCAGCTCGGGCAAGCCATAGACCCATCCAGGGCTGGTACGGTGCGCAGAGCTGGCGTCGATCACTCGCACCGCCGGGTTGTGAATTGTCGCCACGGCCTCGCGTGCGGCGGCGTCGGGCAGGCAGAGCAGGGCAATATCCGCGCTGTTGATGGCCTCGCGGCGGCGCTGCGGGTCCTTGCGCTCGGCCTCGGGCAGGGTCAGCAGGCGAAGGTCGCCGCGACCGTGCAGGCGGGCATGGATCTGCAGGCCGGTGGTGCCTTGGTCGCCGTCGATGAATATCAGGGGCTGGTGCATGGTGGGGATCCGCTCAGGAAGGAAGTAGGTGTATCCTCGCGGTTGTTTGATCTAAAGAAAATTTGAATATCATGATGACGATGTTCAGTTTAGCTGAATCAGGACATTCAACCGGACAAGGAGCAGCATCCTGCGAGAAATCAGCCTCGATCGCCTGCGCACACTGGTGGTGATCGCCGACCTTGGCTCCTTCGCCGAGGCCGCTCGCCAGTTGAACCTGGCACCACCGACCATCAGCCTGCACGTCGCCGAGCTTGAAACGAGGGTGGGGGCAGCGCTGCTTACCCGAACCCGCGGGCAGGTACGGCCCACGGTGGTCGGCGAAACCCTGCTGACGCGTGCCCGTCGGCTGCTGGCCGATGCCGACCAGGCGCTGGATGAAGTGCAGCGTCAGGTGGCCGGATTGACCGGGCGGGTGCGCCTGGGCGCCTCCACTGGCGCCATTGCCCACCTATTGCCCAGTGCGTTGGCGGCCCTTCGCAGTGAGCATCCTGGTATCGATGTGCAGGTTCAGGTGCTCACGTCGCAGGCATCGCTGGCGCGCGTGCGTGACGGTAGCCTGGACATCGGCCTGGTGGCGCTGCCGCAGGTGGCAGTGAAGGGGGTGAAGCTTACCCCGTGGCGACGCGACCCGATCATGGCCTACCTGCCTGCCGACTGGCAGCCGCCGGCGCGGGTGACACCCGCTTGGCTCGGGCAGCGTGCACTGATTCTCAACGACAGCACCACGCAGCTTTCGCGGGTGACCAGCGATTGGTTCGCGGCTGCCGGGCTGTACCCTGAGGCGCGCATCGAGTTGAACTACAACGATGCAATCAAGAGCCTGGTGGCTGCGGGTTATGGCGCGACATTGCTGCCGCATGAGGGGGAGGCGCCTGAACTGGACCGGCGCATCGCTCGACGCCCGTTGCGACCGGGGTTATGGCGGGCGCTGGGGATCGCCTGCCGCGAAGGGCAGGTGGAACGGGCCACGGGGCATGTGCTGGAGGCGCTGGAACGGTTGCGGCAATGACGGTCTGTGTCGGGTGTGGTCACAAGCATGCATCACCGCAGTGATCTTTGGGCGGGCTTGCCCGCCAAAAGACCACTGCGGTGATGCGGGTTAGCCCCGCTTGCGCTTGCGTACTGCCGTCACTGTCTCGCCACCCACTCCCCAGTTGTCGGTGGGCACTTCCTCGATCACCACGAAGGTACTGGCCGGTGGCTTGTTCAGCACCCGTTCCAGCAGTTCGGTGGTGCCTTCGATCAACAGGCGCTTGTGCTCGGCAGTGACCCCTTCGTCGGTCACACGGATATGAACGTATGGCATGGCAGGCTCCTCGAGGTTTTAGTGCCAGGTACCGGCGGTGCCGCCGCCGTCTACCGGAAGTACGACGCCGCTGACGAAACGTGCGTCGGTCAGGTATAGCACGGCATCGACGATGTCCTGCGGCTTGCCGGTGCGCCCACTCGGCGACAAGACACCCAGGCCTGCGACGTCGTTGTTGTGCAGGGGCGTCTCGATGATCCCCGGAGCCACGGCATTGACCTGCACGCCGCTACCGGCCAGTTCCAGCGCCAGGCCCTTGACCGCCTGGTTCAAGCCACCCTTGACGAGGATCGGCAGTGCTGCGGGCACTCGCACGTTAGGCTGCATGGCGACCGAGGCGGTGATCGCGACGATATGGCCATGGCCTTGGGCGCTCATGATCTTTGCCGCGGCCTGGGAGGGGTAGACGAAGCCCTTGAGGTTGGTGGAAAACAGCGCGTCGATGTCCTGTTCGGTGTAGTCGGTGAACGGTTTGGGAATGAAGATCCCGGCATTGTTGACCAGGATATCGACGCGGCCGAACACTTCCAGCGCTGTATCGAACAGCCGCTGTGCGGTGCTGGCGTCAGCGATGTCGCCAGCCACGCCGACGAAGGCGGCCGGGTTGCCCAGCTCGGTGGCGGCCTGATCGAGGCGGGCCTGGGTGCGGGCGTTGCCGACCACATTGTCGCCACGTTCGATAAAGGCCTTGGCGAGGGCGAAGCCCAAGCCGCTGGATGCGCCGGTGATAACGATGGTTCTTGCAGTGCTCATGGTGGGGCTCCAGTTAAGCGAGCCGGTTGGCTCGTTGGTGGAGCCACTCTAAGACCTCATCTGGAGTTGAAAAATAAGGCGGATGGCATTTCAATCGATACTTCATGTAATCAATCGAGCTGTCATGACCCGCCATTTCGATGATCTTCAACTGGGCAGCCTCGAGCTGTTCTGCCTGGCTGCCGATACCGGCAGCTTCACTGCCGCTGCCACCGAGGCCGGGGTCACGCCGGCAGCGGTCAGTCGCTCGGTGGCACGCCTGGAAGAACGCCTGGGTGTACGGTTATTCGTGCGTACTACGCGGCAGATGCGCCTGTCCGATGCCGGCCAGGCGTACTACCAACAGTGCCGTCTGGCACTGGGGCAACTGGTGGAGGCCGAGCGCGAAGTTTCGGGTGGCCAGATCGAGCCGCGTGGGCGCCTGCGGGTCAGTGCGCCGACGCCTTACGCCCATCACCGTCTGTTGCCATGGCTGCCGCGTTTTCGCGAGCGCTATCCGCAAGTGCAGGTGGACGTGCATGTCAGCAATCGCAATGTCGATTTCGCCGAGGAGCAGTTTGACCTGGCCATCCGCGGACGTGAGCCTGCCGATTCGCGGCTGGTGGCACGGCGCCTGGAAAACGCCGAGCTGGTGGTGGTGGGGACCCCGGGCTACCTGGCGCGAGCAGGTCATCCGCAGGTGCCGGAAGACCTGGCGCGGCATGAGTGCATCCTGTTCGAGATCCCCAGCAGCGGACGCAGTGCGCCCTGGACCTTTCGCCGTGACGGTGGCCTGGTGGAGATCGAGGTCGGCGGCTCGATCACCTGCCTGGGCGACTTTCTCGCCACCGCCACCCTCGCGCGACATGGTGCCGGCCTGATGCAGGCGTACCGCTTCACCGTGCAGGAGGCCCTGGACAGCGGTGAGCTGGTCGAAGTGCTACCGGCCTTCGGTGGTACGGCGCGGCCATTCACGTTGATCTACCCGCAGGCGCGGCACATGCCGCTGCGGGTGCGGCTGTTCATCGACTTCCTGGTGGCGGGTGGGCAATTACCCGCCACCTGATTGCGTCAGAACCAGCGGTCGTTGCGTTTACGCCCGCGGGTCAGCGCCGGCAGGATCAGGCCGGCCAGCAAGCCAGCACCGGCGATGCTGCCGCCGTAGACCATGTAACGCATCATCACCTGCTTGTTTTCGTCGCCCAGGCGCGCCTGGGTGTCGCGCAGGCTCGATTGCGACTGCTCGAGCTGTTCGTTGAGGGCCTTGGTGCGCGATTCCAGTTCATCGATCAGTGCTTTGCGCGAGTCCAGGGTTTCCTGCATGCCCTGGACGCGAGTCTTCCAGCTGTCGTCGATGGTCTTGAGCTGGCCGGACAGTTCCGCGACCTGAGCATCGAGTTGCGGCAGGCGTTCGCTCTGGCCGGGCACAGTCTGCAGGTCGCTGGTGAGGATCCACACCAGATCGCCGCTCTGGCCGCGAACCTGGCTGTAGTTGCCCTGGGTGCCGATCAGCGACACTTTCTGTCCGGACTTGAGCGTGCCGACGATCCGGTGACCATCGGTCGGGCCGCTGCGCACGTAGGTGCTCAGGCTGTCGCTGACCCAGCGTGCGTCGCTGGAGGGCTCTTCGGCGTAGACGGACGGGGCAGTGGCGAGCAGGGCGGCGAGGGCGAGGGTGGCGCGGCGGAATTCGGGCATGGTGGTCTTCGCTGAAACAGTACGGTTGGAGGCCCGGTGACTGGGCCGTGAAGCGGTCGGTGGATTGACCGTCAGCGAAAGACCGTTTTTTTGTAGGCAGGTTCACTGCTTTAGGTGGGAATTGTCCGCAAGATGTTGCGGGTAAGGGGCTTGATCAGCGAATGGCGCGTGGGTGGATCAATCGCAGCGGCGGTTTACCGCTGCGATCGATCCACCAACAGGTTGGCACTGGAGCTGCTGCTCGGCTCAGGTCACGACCTGGTAGCACGGCACATAAGCCGCACCGCCGGGCAGTTTCATCCGGTGCTGGTCGACGAAGGCCTGCAGCAATCTGCCCAACGGGTCGAGGATCGCCTGGTCGCCGCGGATCTGGTATGGGCCGTGTTCCTCGATCAGGCGAATGCCCTTGTCCTTGACGTTGCCGGCGACGATGCCGGAAAACGCCCGACGCAGGTTGGCGGCCAGCTCATGGGGCGGCAGGTCGCGGCGCAGGGCGAGATCGGCCATGTTCTGGTGGGTCGGGTCGAACGGGTGCTGGAAGCCACCGTCGATCTTCAGCAGCCAGTTGAAGTGGAAGGCGTCGTTGCGCTCGCGGCGGAACTGCTTGACCGTCTTGAGCCCTTCGACCATGTGCCGGGCGACTTCGGCCGGATTGTCGATGATGATCTGGTAATGGCGCTGCGCCGCTTCGCCGAGGGTGGCGCCGACGAAGGCATGCAGTTGCTGCAGGAACGGCTCGGCGCTGCGCGGGCCGGTGAGAATGACCGGGAAGGGCAGTTCCTGGTTGTCCGGGTGCATGAGGATGCCGAGCAGGTACAGGAATTCCTCGGCCGTCCCAGCGCCTCCGGGGAAGATGATGATGCCGTGGCCGACGCGGACAAAGGCCTCCAGACGTTTCTCGATATCCGGCAGGATCACCAGCTCGTTGACGATGGGATTCGGCGCTTCGGCAGCGATGATGCCCGGCTCGGTCAGGCCCAGGTAGCGGCTGCCGTGCATGCGCTGCTTGGCGTGGGCGATGGTCGCGCCTTTCATCGGGCCCTTCATGACGCCCGGGCCGCAACCGGTGCAGACGTCCAGCTTGCGCAGGCCCAGTTCATGGCCGACTTTCTTGGTGTACTGGTATTCCTCGCTGCTGATCGAGTGACCGCCCCAGCACACCACCATCTTCGGCTCCACGCCCGGACGCAGGGTGCGGGCGTTGCGCAGCAGGTGGAATACGTAGTCGGTGATGCCCTGGGAGCTTTCCAGGTCGATGCGCTGGCTGGCCAGTTCGCTTTCGGTGTAGACGATGTCGCGCAGGGCGCTGAACAGCATTTCGCGGGTGCTGGCGATCATCTCGCCATCGACGAAGGCATCGGCCGGGGCGTTGAGCAATTCCAGGCGCACGCCGCGATCTTGCTGGTGGATGCGGACCTCGAAGTCCTTGTAGGCCTCAAGGATGGTCTTGGCATTGTCGACATGGGCGCCGGTGTTGAGGATAGCCAGGGCGCACTGGCGGAACAGGGTGTAGAGACTGCCGGTACCGACTTCGCTCAGTTGTTGGACTTCACGTTGCGACAGCGTCTCCAGGCTGCCTTTGGGGCTGACGGAGGCGTTGATGACATTGCGTTGGGGCATCTAAGTCTTTCCTGTGCGGGTAAAACATCCTTCTTTGACAACACCATACCGACAATTGCACGCGGCAACGAGGGGGGAAGGCAAAGATTCGGCGCTTGGCTCATTGCCAGCGCACGACGGCTCAGACGGGCACCTTGAACACATGGCGCAGGTAGGCGACGAAATTCGCGTCCCGGCACTGCGTCTTGCCGGGGCTGTCGGAGATTTTTGCGACAGGGGCGCCGTTGCAGGCGGTCATCTTGATCACCACGTTCATTGGCGTCACGCCGGGAATGTCACACGTCAGGTTGGTGCCGATGCCGAAGCTGACGTTGATCCGCCCGTGCAGCGCGCGGTAGAGCTGCAATGCCTTGGCGAAATCCAGGCCGTCGGAGAAGATCAGGGTCTTGCTCAGCGGGTCGATGCCCAGGCGCTCATAGTGCGCGATGGCTTTTTCCGCCCAGGCCAGGGGATCGCCGGAGTCGTGGCGCAGGCCATCGAAGAGCTTGCCGAAATACAGGTCGAAGTCCTTCACGAAGGCATCCATGCCGATGCAGTCGGTCAGGGCGATGCCGAGCAAGCCCCGGTATTCACGCACCCAGCATTCCAACGCCGCGACCTGGCTATCGACCAGGCGCGGACCGAGTTGCTGGTGGGCCATGAACCATTCGTGGGCCATGGTGCCGATGGGTTTGAGTTCGTATTCCCGGGCCAGGTGGACATTGCTGGTGCCAACGAAACGTCCGGGGAAGTCGCGCTTGAGGATATGCACTACCTGATCCTGTACAGGATAGGAGAAGCGTCGGCGGGTACCGAAGTCAGCGAGCTGGAACCCTGCCAGCTCATCGCTGCTGGCGTGCGTCTTGAGCCAGTCGAGTTTCTGGTACAGGCGCTCGCCCACCTGCGCCATCGTCACTTCGCGATAGCGGTAGCGATTACGAACCTCGCAAATGATTGCCAGTAACGGGATTTCATAGAGGATCACGTGCAGCCAGGGGCCGCGAATACGGATCGCCAGTTGCCCCGCATCGTCCAGTCCGACCTGGACATAGCGCAGGTTGAAGCGAAACAGGCTGAGGAAACGAATGAAGTCCGGCTTGATGAAGGGGATTTTTTCCAGGTAGGCCAGCTGGTCGTGGGTCACCGAGACCTCGGCCAACTGTTCGATCTGGTAGCGGATCTCGGCAAGGTAGGGCGAGAGGTCTTCGTCGTTGCGGCAGCGCAACTCCCACTCCACCTCGGCGTTGGGGTAGTTGTGCAGCACCGCCTGCATCATGGTGATCTTGTAAAAGTCGGTGTCCAGCAGGTTCTGGATAATCCGTGGGGCAAAAACGTCGTTGCTCATGGGCGGGGCTCCTTGAACAGTGCGAGCTGGCGGTCCAGCTCGCCTTCATCGGCGCACAGTACTACCCCGGCGGCAGCCAGCTCGCTGCAGGCAGCTTTGGCGCCGGCGGGAACCGGCAGCTCCTGCGGGGCGTTGGCGGTAAAGCCGTTCTGGGCATCGACGTCGAAACTGGCGATCTTCATCAGGACTACCTCAACTGGAATGCCTATATATTTCATCTGGTGTTATAAGTGTGTCAAGCGTCCTTGTTTATGGAGTAGGGCTTGCATCACAAAAAATACCTGGTGGAATATGGGGTGTGGAACGAGGAGTCGAGATGAGCGCAGTTGAAGTCATGGCCAGCGTGGATATCGTTGCGCTGCGCCTTGCCCCGGATTTGCAGGGGTTGCAGGTGTTGTTGCACCGCCGCGATCGAGAGCCGCATCGGGGGCAGTGGGCCTTGCCGGGTGTCATCGTCAACGGCAGCACGCCGGACAATAGCCTGGATGCGGCGGCCGAGCGGGCGCTGCAAGAGAAGGCACAGGTTCGGCCTCGGTACATGGAGCAGGTCGGCACCGAAGGCAACGCGTTTCGTGATCCGCGTGGTTGGTCGTTGAGTACCTACTACCTGGCATTGCTCGATCCGGTGCAGGCCATCGTCGGGGAGCAGTTGGCTTTCTTCGACCTCGACAGCCTATCGACCCGCAAAGTGCTGTTGCCGTTCGATCATGGGCTGCTGGTGCAGCGCACCCGCGAGCGGCTGGCGGCCAAGAGCCTGTACAGCAGCCTGCCTCTGTATCTGCTGCCGACGCGTTTCACGGTGCTCGATGCGCTGGGTGCGGCGCAAGCGTGCCTGGGGCGGCCGGTGAACAACACGTCGTTGCGCAAACGTCTGGAGCGTCTGAGGGAGGCAGGCTGGGTGCGTGATACCGGCGAACGCAATCAGCCACGACTGGGCCGGCCCCAACAGCTTTACGAGTACCTACCGCAAGGCGTGGGTCCGTTTCTGTTCGACCGTAGCCTGTTGCCGGAAGCATGAAGGCTCAAGCATGGCGTTTGGCGGCCGATATAGCGGTCAGGTCAAAATCCTTGCGGAGAAGGAAAATGGTAGGGATCACAAGTGTCAACGTCACTGGCGTGAACGTGCAGTCGTCTGCGCTGCAGACGGCCGCCCAGGCCAGCGACACTGAAAAGAGCAGCAACTCGGCTGGTGGTACCCAGGTTGCCATGCCTACCCAGGCTGACAAGGCCGACAAGGCCAAGAGTAGCGAAGACAGCAGCGAGCCGTCGTTCATCAAGCAGATGCGCGAGCTGATCAAGCAATTGCAGGAGCAGTTGGCCGAAGCGCAGAAGCGGATGTCCGAGATCCAGGCACAACCCATGGATGAGAAGGCCAAGCTGGCAGCAGTGGCGGGTGTTCAGGCGCAGATTGCAACCATCAGCGGCCAGCTCCAGCGGGCGACCGCGCAGTTGCTGCAGGCATTGAGCAAGCTGGGTGGAAGCAGCTCCGGCAGCCTTGTCAGCACACAGGCCTGACACGGCATCACAGGCAGGGCGGCCGCGCAATGGGCCGCCCTGAGCGTTACAGGTTACTCGGACGCTACCCGCGAACGGTTCTGGCGGTCTGACTTGTATTGCATGGCCACGGCCGGCGCAGCCTTGGCCGAGCCGGTTTCCAGCCATTGACGCAGGCGCCCGGCATCGGCGAAATGGGTGAACTTGCCGTAGGCGTCCAGAATCACCATCGCCACCGGGCGGTTGTCCATCTTGGTCAGCAGCACCAGGCAGTGCCCCGCCTCGTTGGTGAAGCCGGTCTTGGTCAGCTTGATGTCCCAGTTGCTCTTGTTCACCAGATGATCGGTGTTGCGAAAGCCCAGGGTGTAGTTGGGTTTGCGGAAGGCTACGGTCTTCTCGCGGGTGGTCGAGAGCTCGCTGAGCAGCGGGTAGTTGCGCGAGGCGATCAGCAGCTTGGCCAGGTCATGGGCGGTGGACACGTTTTGCGTCGACAGGCCGGTTGGCTCGACGTAGCGAGTATGGCTCATGCCCAGGCTACGGGCCTTGGCGTTCATCGCCTTGATGAACGCGCCATAGCCGCCGGGATAATGGTTGGCCAGGGTATTGGCCGCGCGGTTTTCCGATGACATCAGGGTAATCAGCAGGGTTTCGCGACGGTTCAGTTCGCTGCCGGGGCGTACGCGCGAAAAGACACCCTTGAGGTCAGGGTTGTTGGCGATGGTCATGGTGAGCATCTCGTCCATCGGCAGCTTGGCGTCTAGCACCACCATGGCGGTCATCAGCTTGGTGACCGAAGCGATGGGCACCACGCGGTCGGCGTGGCTGGAGTACAGCTCTTTGTTGGTATTCAGGTCGATCAGCAAGGCGCTGCCGGAAGCCAGGTGCAGTTTGGACGGGTCGCGTTGTGCCTGGGCCGGGGATTGTGCAGCAGCGGTCGACGGAAGGATCGCGGTTCCTGTGAGCGCCAGCAGCAGGCTGAGGATGGACAGGGAAGTTTTCACGTTGAGGCTCACTAATAGTTGGTATGTCGTTGGCTGTGCAAGGGTTTCCCCCCGAAAACCGCTGCATTGTGGAGTATGGCTCAGCGGCTGTCGATTGCTCGTCCAGGCCCAGCGTCGAAATGAAAAAACCTTCATGCTGTATCGGTTTTTCCCGCCTGTTGCGACAAATGCTCCCCGCGCTTTCGCATAGGCGAAAAAAGCCCGCCAAAGGCGGGCAGAAAGAAGCGTAAGGAGCAACGCACAACACATGAAACGGTCAACAAAAACGCTGGTCAGGCGGTAAGGGTGCCGGCCTGCAGCTGTTCGGCCATGGCCTGGGCCTTGGCGCGGGAATCCAGAGGGCCGCTGACGGGCTCGCCGTTGCGCATCAGGTACCAGCAGGCCAGCAGGCCTTGAGCGCGCAAGGGAGCAGGGACAGCACTGCCGACGACAGACACGATGTGGATAGTGGCCATGTTGGACCTCCTGTGAAACATGGCCCTACCTTACGCAGCAGCCGACGCTGTTTGAAATCAACTTGCTCGATAGTGGTCATTACTTTTTTCAACGACAAGGGCAGGTCACCAGCGCGGCGGGCCGTAGTACACCGGCGGCGGGCCGTAGTAGCGGCGATACACCGGCGGCGGCGCGGGTACATAGCGCTCGACGACATAGGGCTGGTAATACACCGGCGGCGGTGGCGCCTGCACATAGACCGGAGGCGGCGGATAATAGGCCGGCTGGCGTTCGACATAGACGGTACGGTCATGGCCGCCGGATACTGCTGCCCCGACCACGGCACCGACCACGGCTGCACCGAGTACAGGGCCTGGGCCCCAACCGCCGCCATGGGCGGCTGCCTGCCCGCTGACGGCCAGTGCGCCGACCAGCAGGGCGATTCCGGGGATGAGACGGTTCATGAATGAATCCTCGCGATGACCCCACATTTGGGGCTTATCAATAAGACCGCGAAATCGGTAAAGAGAGCACAGGCGCAAGGTAAAGGTTGTGTAAGGGGCGACTGACGGTCAGGTCTGGTACGCTCGCAGAAACGATTCAGTCATCAGCGACAGGAGCAGATATGGCGATTGCACCCAGCAGGGACACGACACTGTGCATTTCCCTGGCCGGACGCCCAGGCACTTTCGGTGTGCGTTTCCACAACCACCTCTACCAGCAGTTGGGGCTGGACTACTACTACAAGGCCATGACCACCCAGGACCTGCCTGCGGCAGTGAGTGGCATCCGCGCCCTGGGTATCCGCGGCTGCGGAGTGTCCATGCCCTACAAAGAGGCGTGCATGGCCCTGGTGGACGAGATCGATCCCTCCGCGGCGGCCATCGAGTCGGTGAACACGCTGGTCAACACCAACGGTCACTTGAAGGCCTACAACACCGATTACCTGGCTGTGCGGCAACTGCTGGAATCGCACGAGGTCGATCCGGCCACGGCCTTTGCCCTGCGCGGCAGCGGCGGCATGGCCAAGGCGGTGGCCAGTGCGCTGCGCGACGCAGGTTTCAGCGAGGGTCTGATCATTGCCCGCAACGAGCAGGCCGGGCGGCAGTTGGCGGACACCTGTGGGTATCGCTGGCAGCGCGAGCTGGGCGACCTGTGCCCACCGATGCTGGTCAACGTTACCCCCATCGGCATGGCTGGCGGCCCGCAGGCGCAGGCGCTTGCCTTCTCTCGTGAGGCGGTCGAGGCTGCGCAACGGGTGTTCGACGTGGTGGCCATGCCGGCCATGACCCCGCTGATTCTTCTCGCCAAGGAGCTGGGCAAGCCGGTGATCACCGGGCTCGATGTGATCGCGCTGCAGGCGCTGGAGCAGTTCGTGCTGTACACCGGCATCAGGCCGACGTTGGCGCAGGTGGAGAAAGCGGTCGCTTACGCGCGCGACGCCTGAACGGGTGCCATCACGGGGATCCCCGTGATGGCTTGAGTACCTCAGAAAACCTTTTGCCCGTTGTCCAGTCGCTCGTCCACCAGGGCGCGGCCGTGCGCGAGAGAAACGTGCTGGGCGTTTTCCAGGTCCGAGAAGAACTTCATCGGCATCGACAGGCGCCTGCTGGTATGGCCTTCGGGATCGGTGATCAGGCAGCCGGCGGCATAGGGCAGGGGAGAGTCGGGGTGGGGCATCACACTGGCGGTGATGGTGTGCTTGCGGTACTCACAGTGAAGGGTTTGCATCGTCCTTACCTCGCTGTGCTGGTTTGGAAGCGCTCACCTCTATGTACCACAGCGAGGGGCCGGAAGTTCCCGGCCCCGACGAGCGTAACCTGCGTCGGTCAGCCCTTCAGTTCGGTCGGCTGGATGACTTCGACCCAGTAGCCATCCGGGTCCTTGACGAACGCCAGGTGGTTCATGCGGCCATCCTGCAGGCGCTTCTGGAAAGGCACGCCCAGCGCTTCGAAGCGTGCACAGGCCACGCGTACGTCCGGCACCGAGATGCAGATGTGGCCAAAGCCGCGCGGATCGGTGTTGCCGTTGTGGTAGGCGAACTCGGCATCGTGCTCGGTGCCGTGGTTGTGGGTCAGCTCCAGCACACCCGGAATCGATTTCATCCACTGGTGACGTGCGGCGTCATCGGCAGGAATCTGTGCCGGGTCGACCAGGGCCAGGAAGTACAGGCTGAAGGCCGCCTCGGGGAAATCGCGCTTGTCTACCAGGCGAAAGCCCAGGACGCGGGTGTAGAAGTCCAGCGACTTCTCGATATCCTTGACCCGCAGCATGGTGTGGTTGAAGACGAATTGGGCGGTGGCGGTGTCTGGTTGGGCAGTGACGCCAGGCAGGGTTTGCAGATCGTTCAGGCTCATGGGGGCTCCAGAGACAAGGCCGGCGCAGACAGCGCCGACGGTGAAAACAGGACGGCCATGATACGGCAGTGAAGCGATTGCGCAAATGAAAGCGCCCTGCACGAGGCAGGGCGCTGGAATTAGAGGCCCGCATGTGCGGGCGCGTGATGGGGTCGCTAGTCCTTTAGCTGGTTCGATACTCACCCAGGCGATGTGAAAAAACTGTGAAGCAAGCGTGGATGTTTCATCAGCGTACCCAGGATTCCACCGTGGCCGCGCCGTACTGTTCCTTCCACGCTTTCAAGCCACGGTGGTTGCCACCCTTGGTCTCGATCAGCTCGCCGGTGTGCGGGTTCTCGTAGACCTTCACCACGCGCGGGCGGCGTTGTTGCTTGGCAGGGCTGGCCGAGGTTCTCGCGCTGGCTTTCTGGCCCTTGGGGTCGAGGATCGCGACAATGTCGCGCAAGCCCTTGTCGTAGCTTTTCATCAGCCCGAGCAATTTCTGCTCGAACTCGATCTCGCGTTTAAGGCTGGCGTCCTTTTTCATTGTCTCCAGTTGCGCGATTTGCTCCTGAAGTGCTTTTTCGGCCGCACGAAACTCTGCAAGTCTGGACACTTTCATCACTCCTGTCAGTCAGCCGTGGCATGGCGTGACGAACATGCAACAGTAATAAACGCCGGCCACGCGGATGGGTGAAACTGTTCGCTGAACAAGAGTGTAGACGTGGCCCGGTGTTCGGTAAACCTCAAACTTTTAGCGGCAAGTAAGGAACTTTCAGCGCACCGCGCACACGCAAACTCAGTGTGTTTTCCGGGTGTCTGCGACAACGCTCATACCATGGTCCAATGGCCCGAGGTAGAGCACCCGAGGGAAAATGGCCCGTAGTCTTCATTTAATGTCGAGTACGTCGTGGCACAGGTGCCCGATAGTGCATCAGCATGTTTCTCGTCTTTTCTGGATGTCCCCTTGCATGTTCTCTCCCTTTCCTCTCGCCCCTGGCCGCAGTGTTGCCGGCCTGTCCTTGTTGTGCGCGGCAGCCGGTGCACAGGCCGGTGGTTTTTTCGAAGACAGTCACGCCAAGCTCGAGGCGCGCAATGTCTATTTCAATCGGGACTTTCGTGACGGCCACAGCAGTTCCAGCCAGGGGGCTTCCAAGCGCGAGGAATGGGCGCAGGGCTTTATCCTCGATGCCCGTTCGGGCTATACCGACGGCACGGTCGGGTTCGGTGTCGATGCGCTGGGCATGCTCGGTTTCAAACTCGATTCCAGCCCCGCCGACAGCAACAGTGGGCTGCTGCCCTCCAGCGGGCACGACCCACGCCATTCTGCCGATCAGTACGCCAAGCTAGGTGTGGCGGCAAAGGTGAAGGTGTCCAGGACGGTGCTGCGCTATGGTGCGATGATGCCGGACATGCCGCTGCTCAAGTACAACGATGGTCGCCTGCTGCCCACCCTGTTCCATGGTGCGATGCTGACCTCCGAAGAAGTGCGCGACCTGAAGTTCACCGTGGCCCGCCTGGACAAGTACACCGCACGAGACTCCAGCGACCGCCAGGATATTCGCGTGCACTGCAAGAACAAGCGTTACGCCTGCGATATTGAGGCCGACCACTTCGATCTGGCGGGCGTCGACTACCGCGTCAATGATCGCCTCAGCGCCCAGTACCAGGTGTCGAAGCTGGAGAACATCTATCGCCAGCATTTCCTCGGGTTGGTCGCCACGCAGCCCTTGGCGGTGGGCGCGGTTTCGGCGGATGTGCGCTTGATCAAGAGCGACGATACCGGCAACGCCCGTGCCGGCGAAATCGAACACCGCGCGTTCAGCGGCATGCTCGGCTACAGCCTGGGCGGGCACAAGGTCAGTGCCGGCTGGCAACGCATGTATGGCGACAGTGCCATGCCTTACCTGGATGGCAGCAACCCGTATCTGGTCAACTATGCCCAGGTCAACGATTTCGCTGCGGCCGGTGAGCGCTCCTGGCAATTACGCTATGACTATGATTTCAAGGCACTGGGTATTCCCGGTTTGAGCTTCTTCACTCGCTATATCAACGGTGACCATATCCAGGTGCCCGGCAGCAGCGCCCAAGGCAAGGAATGGGAGCGTGACAGCGAACTCAAGTACCAAGTCCAGGGCGGCACCTTCAAAGACCTCAGCGTGCGTCTGCGTAACTCCACGTATCGCAGCAACTATGAACGATGGGCGCGCGACATGGACGAGACCCGGGTCATCGTCAGTTACAACTTCTCGGTGTTCTGAGGCACTTTGCCAAATGCCGCCGGGCGATGAACAATGATCGGCGGCAAGGGCAGCGAGGCAGTGCCATGAAGCAACTTCTGTTGATCGGTATAGGCCCGGGCGACCCCCGTCAGGTCACTTTCGAGGCCGTCGATGCGTTGCGCCGTGCAACGGTGTTCTTCGTGCTCGACAAGGGCGGCGACAAGGATGAGCTGTTGCGGCTGCGCAAACTCATTCTTGAGCGCTATGTTCCCGAGGGTAAGTATCGCCTGGTGCAGGTGGAGGATCCGCGCCGGGATGGGCAGGCCCAGGACTATGTCGGCGCGGTGCAGGACTGGCACCGTGCGCGCGCAGCCCTGTATGCCCGGATGTTCGAGGATGAACTGGGTGAAGACGATGTCGGTGCCTTTCTGCTGTGGGGCGAGCCGGGCCTGTATGACAGCACCTTGCGCATTCTTGACCGGGTGCGCGAACGCGGGGTGGCGCTGCAGCTTGAAGTCATCCCCGGGATCAGCAGTGTCCAGGCCTTGGCCGCGCGGCACCGGATCGCGCTGAACCGCATTGGTGAGCCGCTGACCGTACTGCCGGGGCGGCGCCTGGCCGAGCAGGCGGTGATCGACAACGTGGTGGTGATGCTCGACGGACAGTGCGCGTTCACCGCGCTGGATGACCCGGGCCTGACGATCTACTGGGGGGCTTATCTGGGAACGGCAGACGAGATTCTGGTGGCGGGCAAGCTGGCGGAGGTCAAGACACATATCGTGCAAGTGCGCGAGGACGCGCGGCGGCGCAAGGGCTGGATCATGGATACCTACCTGTTGCGCCGGGAGGGGTGAGGCCGAGGTCAGGGCACCCCGAGGATCCCCACGACCTTGTCACGCAGTTGGTCGATGCTGAATGGCTTGCCGATCAGATGCATGCCCTCGGACACACTGACGTTCTCGGCGTAGCCGCTGGCGAACAGCACCGGCAGCAGGGGCCGGATTTCCCGGGCTTTGGCCGCCAACTCGTCGCCGCGCATGTCGGGGAGGCCGACATCGGTCATCAGCAGCGCCAGGGGCTGCGCGGTATCTTCAAGAATCTTCAAGGCTTCGGTGGCGTCCTGCGCCTCGATGGTGGTGTAGCCCAACTCGTCGAGCACTTCGACCATCAGCATACGAACGATGTCGTCGTCTTCGACTACCAGAAGGTGCATGGTTTGAATCCTGTCGCGTAAGGGAAATGTCTTTACTCTGTGCCTGCCGCACGGGCAGAAGTTCCCTCAGGATAGCGGCCCCTGCAATTGGATGGAACGATTGGCCGCGGATACCTTCAAATACTGGCTAAATGCCCTGCCAGATCAGGCAAAGCTGGTTAGACTCGTACCAGGTGCGGGGGTGGCAGCGGCATACAACAATGACTGAATGTAGTGGCCACACACTGTTCAATGGACTTATTTCGCTCGGGCGTTATCAGATGATTCAAGCAGCCTCCATGGATCAACGCAGCTTTCGCAAGCTGCTGAGCCGTAACGTCGGCCTCCCGTTGGGTGTCGGCCTGCTGGGCGCCGTCGCCTTTGTCGCGGTGATCAACTATTTGCTCTCGGCCATGCAATGGGTCGAGCACACCGATCGGGTGATCGGCAATGCCAACGAAACGGTCAAGCTGTCGATCGATATGGAAACCGGCATGCGCGGCTTCCTGATCACCGGCGACGAGCGCTTCCTCGACCCCTACGAGGTGGCCAAGCCGAGAATCTTCAGCAGTTTGGACAGCCTGCGTGGCATGGTCCTGGACAACCCACCGCAGGTCGAACGTATCGACCGCCTGGTGGCGCTTCAGCGTGCCTGGAACGAGTTCGGTAACGAACTGATCAAGGCGCGCCGCGACCAGGGCGATTTTCGCGGCGTGATCGGCAGTGGTCGCGGCAAGCGCATCACCGACGAAATCCGCAAGGAATTCGACGACTTCGTTGCCACCGAGCAGCAGCTGCGCATGGCGCGCAACGAGAAGGTCAGCACGGTCACCGTCACCGCGATCAGCGCATTCGTGCTGTTCATCGTCGGCCTCAGTGCGCTGCTGGCCTACCTGGGGCGGCGTGACCTGTTGGCGCTGTCGGAAAGCTACGTCAGCAATTTGCAGGCCCAGCAGCGTTCGGCCGAGCGTCTTGAACACCAGGCCTGGTTACGCAACGGACAGACCCAGTTGTCGCAGGAGGTCCTAGGGCAACTGACGCTGACCATGCTGGGCGACAATATCCTGCGCTTTTTTGCCGGCTACCTGGGCAGTGTGGTCGGTGCACTCTACATCCGCGATTCCCATGGCCGCCTGGTGCGCGTGGCCAGCTACGGGCTCGATGCCGAACAGCAAGGGCGCGAACAGGTGATGGCCGAGCACGATGGCCTGCTGGCCCAGGTGGTGCGCGAGCGTCGCGTGCTGCGCCTGGATGACCTGCCGCAGGATTACTACCGGTTGAGCTCCGGCCTGGGCAGCGGGCTGCCGCGCAGCGCTATGCTGGCGCCGGCCAGCGACAACAACCAGGTCAATGGCGTACTCGAGCTGGGCTTCCTGCGACCGTTGCAGGAGCGGGATGTCGAGTTGCTGGAACGGATCGGCGACAACCTCGGCATCTCCCTGGAGAGCGCGCGCTATCGCCAGCGCCTGCAGGAAGTGCTTGCCGAGACCCAGCAGTTGAATGAAGAACTGCAGGTCCAGCAAGAGGAGCTCAAGACTGCCAACGAGGAGCTCGAAGAGCAGTCGCGGGTGCTCAAGGAGTCCCAGGCCCACCTGGAGACCCAGCAGGCCGAGCTCGAGCAGACCAACGAGCAACTGGCCGAGCGCACCGTGGCCCTGGACCGCAAGAACAGCGAGCTCAATGCTGCGCAAATGGAACTGCAGGCACGTGCCGAGGACTTGCAGCGTTCCAGCAAGTACAAGTCCGAATTCCTCGCCAATATGTCCCATGAGCTGCGCACGCCGCTCAACAGTTCGCTGATCCTGGCCAAGTTGCTGGCCGAGAACGGTGAGGGCAACCTCAGCCAGGAACAGGTCAAGTTCGCTGAATCGATCTATTCGGCCGGTAACGACCTGCTCAACCTGATCAACGATATCCTCGATATCGCCAAGGTCGAGGCTGGCAAGCTCGAAGTACGTCCGGAGACCACCCAGGTGGTGCGCCTGGTCGAAGGACTGCGCGGCATGTTCCAGCCGCTGGCCGATGACAAGGGCCTGAGTTTCGAGGTGAAGCTGGAGTCGCAGGTGCCGGCGACCCTGTTTACCGACCGACAGCGTCTGGAGCAGATACTCAAGAACCTGCTGTCCAACGCCATCAAGTTCACCGAGCGTGGCCAGGTGAGCCTGAACATCAGTCATCAGGTCGGCATCGGCATCGTCTTTGCCGTGCGTGACAGCGGTATCGGTATCGCCGCCGACCAGCAACAGGCAATCTTCGGTGCCTTCCATCAGGTCGACGGCACCAGCAACCGCCGCTATGGCGGCACCGGTTTGGGCCTGTCGATCTCACGCGACCTGGCGCACTTGCTCGGTGGCCAGATCAGTGTCGACAGCAGTCCCGGTCAGGGCAGCGTGTTCAGCCTGATCATTCCCGAACGCTACGAATCGGTCGATAGCCAGGAAGAGGTCCATAGCCTGCGCCCGACCCTCGATCAGTTGCCGCCGGCACCACGCGCGCTGGCTGCACCGCAGCAACCGCTACCGATTCCGGCATTTGCCGACGACCGCGAGCAGGCGCCGTTCGCCAATCGCTGCATCCTGGTGATCGAGGACGAGCCGAACTTCGCCCGGATCCTCTACGACCTGGCCCACGAACTGGACTATAACTGCCTGGTCGCCCATGGCGCCGATGAAGGTTTCGCCCTGGCGGCACAGTACGTGCCTGATGCCGTGCTGCTGGACATGCGTCTGCCTGACCATTCCGGGCTTACCGTGCTGCAGCGCCTCAAGGAACAGGCCAACACCCGGCACATCCCCGTGCACATCATCTCGGTGGAAGACCGCGTCGAGGCCGCCATGCACATGGGCGCGGTAGGCTACGCGGTCAAGCCGGCCAGCCGCGAGGAGCTCAAGGAGGTGTTCGGTCGCCTGGAAGCCAAGCTGACCCAGAAGCTCAAGCACATCCTGCTGGTGGAGGACGACGACCTGCAGCGCGAGAGCATCGCCCGGCTGATTGGCGACGACGACATCGAGATCACCGCGGTGGCCCTGGCTCAGGAGGCCCTGGAACTGCTGCGCGAGAACATCTACGACTGCATGATCATCGACCTCAAGCTGCCCGACATGCTCGGCAACGAGTTGCTCAAGCGCATGACCGCCGAAGACATCCGCAGCTTCCCGCCAGTGATCGTCTATACCGGGCGTAACCTGACCCGCGAGGAAGAGGCCGACCTGCTCAAGTACTCGCGCTCGATCATCATCAAGGGCGCGCGTTCCCCGGAGCGCCTGCTGGACGAGGTGACGCTGTTCCTGCACAAGGTCGAATCGCAACTGTCCCACGAGCGCCAACGCATGCTGAAGACGGCACGCAGCCGCGACAAGGTGTTCGAGGGGCGCAAGATCCTGCTGGTGGACGACGATGTGCGTAACATCTTCGCCCTGACCAGTGCCCTGGAGCACAAGGGCGCCATCGTCGAGATCGGGCGCAACGGCCGCGAAGCGCTGGAGCGCCTCGAACAGCACGAGGATATCGACCTGGTGCTGATGGACGTGATGATGCCGGAAATGGACGGCTATGAAGCGACCCGCCTGATCCGCCAGCAGGCACGCTGGCGCAAGCTGCCGATCATCGCCGTGACGGCCAAGGCCATGAAGGATGACCAGCAGCGTTGCCTGCAGGCGGGCGCCAACGATTACCTGGCCAAGCCGATCGACCTGGACCGCCTGTTCTCCCTGATCCGCGTCTGGCTGCCGCAACTGGAGCGAATTTGACTAGCGAACGCAACACCGATATCGAGATCCGGCTGCTGATCGAGGCGATCTACCTCAAGTACAGCTACGACTTCCGTGATTACTCAGGCGCTTCGATCAAGCGCCGGATCCTCCATGCCCTGCGTCAGTTCGACTGCCGTACCGTGACTGCGCTGCAGGAGCGAGTAATGCACGACCCAGGCATGTTCATGCAGTTGCTGCAATACCTGACGATCCCGGTCAGCGAGATGTTCCGCGACCCAGGCCACTTCCTCGCGCTGCGCGAGGAGGTGGTGCCGCTGCTGCGCACCTGGCCATCACTGAAGATCTGGATCGCCGGTTGCAGCACGGGGGAGGAGGTGTACTCCATGGCCATCCTGCTACGTGAGGAAGGGTTGCTGGAGCGCACCATCATCTACGCAACCGACATCAATCCAAGTTCTCTGGAGAAGGCCAAGCAGGGCATCTATTCGATGCAGAGCCTGCGTGAGTACGAGGAGAACTACCGCAAGGCCGGAGGGCGGCGCGACTTTTCCGAGTACTACACCGCCGCCTACGGCAACGCGATCATGGACAGCAGCCTGCGCGACAACGTGACCTTCGCCGACCATAGCCTGGCCACCGACAGCGTGTTTTCCGAAACCCAGTTGGTGTCATGCCGCAATGTGCTGATCTATTTCAACAAGGACTTGCAGGACCGCGCCCTAGGGCTGTTCCACGAGTCGCTGTGCCATCGCGGCTTCCTGTTCCTGGGCAGCAAGGAGTCGGTGGATTTCTCGGCCTATAGTGACCGCTTCGAGCCTTTGGTAAGGCCCGAGCGGATCTACCGCAAGACATGAACGGCGTGCGCGCAGTGGTCATCGGCGCCTCGGCCGGCGGCGTCGCGGCCTTGTTCGAAGTGCTTGGCGCCTTGCCTCAAGGTTTTGCCCAGCCGGTGCTGTGTGTGCTGCACCTGCCGGATGATCGCCACAGCCAACTGGCCGAAGTGCTGCAGCGCCGGGTGAATCGCCCGGTGCGCGAGGCTCGTGACAAGGAACGGATAGAGGCCGGGCAGATCTATGTTGCAGCGCCCGGTTATCACTTGTCGGTGGAGCGCGACCTGAGTTTGTCGCTGAGCCAGGAGGCACCGGTACACTTTTCACGCCCGGCGATCGACTTCCTCTTCGCCTCGGCTGCCGATGCCTATTGCGAAGGGCTGCTCGGCGTGCTGCTCACCGGTGCCAACGAAGATGGCGCCGAGGGCCTAGCCTACATCAAGAAGTGCGGAGGCCGGACCGTGGTCCAGGACCCCCGCGACGCACAGGTTGCGCTGATGCCCGAGGCCGCACTGGCCCTGCATTGCCCCGACCATATTCTTTCTCTGAGCGGTATCGGACAGTTGCTCGCCACCCTGGAACCCAGCGCATGCTAAGCCACATCATCGCCAAACTGCTGATCGTCGACGATCTGCCGGAAAACCTGCTGGCCCTCGATGCCCTGATCCAGGGTGAGGACCGTGAGGTGCACCGCGCCCAGTCGGCCGAGCAGGCCTTGTCGCTGCTGCTCGAGCACGAGTTCGCCCTGGCCATCCTCGATGTGCAGATGCCGGGCATGAATGGCTTCGAGCTGGCCGAGCTGATGCGCGGCATGGAGAAGACCAAGAACATTCCGATCGTCTTCGTCAGCGCTGCTGGCCGCGAGATGAACTACGCCTTCAAGGGCTACGAGAGCGGCGCGGTGGACTTCCTGCACAAGCCGTTGGACACCCAGGCGGTCAAGAGCAAGGTGTCGGTGTTCGTCGACCTTTATCGTCAGCGCCAGGTGCTCGGTCGTCAGTTGGAAGCGCTCGAGCGCAGCCGACAGGAGCAGGAGCAACTGCTGGCCCAGCTGCAGGTGGCGCGCAGCGAACTGGAGCGTGCGGTGCGCATGCGCGATGACTTCATGTCGATCGTCTCCCACGAGGTGCGCACACCGCTCAATGGCCTGATCCTGGAGACCCAACTGCGCAAGATGCACTTGTCGCGTGGCAACCTCGCGGCGTTCAGCGAAACCCACCTGAAGGCGATGGTCGAGCGCGACGAACGGCAGATCAACAGCTTGATCCGGCTGATCGAGGACATGCTCGATGTGTCGCGCATCCGCACCGGCAAGCTGTCGATCCGCCCGCGGCCGTTCGATCTGTCGCAGTTGGCGCGCGGCCTGGTGGAGAACTTCGCGGCCCAGGCAACGGCGCTGGATACCCACATCGAACTGCAACGCTGCGAGGTGCTGCAGGGGGAGTGGGACGAGTTCCGTATCGAGCAGGTGCTGGCCAACCTGCTGTCCAATGCCTTGCGCTATGGTGAGCGACGCCCGGTCCAGGTGCGGGTGTTCGAGCAAAGCGGCATGGCCTGTGTGCAGGTTCAGGATCACGGCATTGGCATCAGTACCGCCAACCAGCAGCGGATCTTCCAGCAGTTCGAGCGGGTTGCGGCGCATCAGGCCAGTGGTGGGCTGGGGCTGGGATTGTATATCTCCGAGCAGATCGTGCAGGCCCACGGTGGACGAATCCAGGTCGAGAGCGAAGAGGGGCAAGGTGCGACCTTCAGCATCCTGCTGCCGCTGGCGACGGCCGATCAACAAAGTGACCAGGCACAGGCAACCTCTGTGTGACCTGGTGGTCAGATGGCCAACTATTTGAAATTCAAGGCGTTGTGATGAGCGAAGATGCACAAGATGTGGTGCTGGTGGTCGAGGACGAACCGGTCATTCGGATGATCCTGCGCGACTACCTGGCAGGCGAGGGCTACCACGTGTTGGTCGCCGAAGACGGTGAGCAGGCGTTCGCGATTCTGGCGAGCAAGCCGCACCTGGACCTGATGGTCACGGACTTTCGCCTGCCAGGCGGGATTTCCGGGGTGGAGATCGCCGAACCCGCGGTCAAGCTGCGACCGGATCTCAAGGTGATCTTCATCAGCGGCTATCCCGCAGAGATCCTCGAGTCGGGCAGCCCGATCGCGCGCAAGGCGCCGATCCTGGCCAAACCGTTCGACCTCGACACCCTGCATCAACAGATCCAGGCATTGCTCAGATAATGGGGCTTATACCGCCTTGGTGTTGAGCAACCGCACACCCAGCCCGATGAACAGCGCGCCCGTGGCGCGTTTGAACCAGGCTGCCAGGCGCGACGCCTTCAGGCGTTGACCGAAGCGGTAGGCGGTGAAGCAGTAGAACGAATGCACCAGCCCGACGATGGCCGCGATACTGATGAACATTGCCGCGAACTGGCCGAAGATCGGCCGGCCAGGTTCGAGGAATTGCGGCAGGAAGGCGCAGAAGAACACCAGGGTCTTGGGATTGCTCGCCGACACCAGGAAGGCCTCGACGCCGATCCGCCATTTCGCTCGAGGGGCGACCGGTGTGATTTCGCCTGCAGGCAGCTTGGGCTTGTCCCGTGACAGCAGTTGCCGCAGGCCAAGGTAGATCAGATACCCGGCGCCCACCAGCTTCAGCGCCAGAAATGCCGCTGGCAGCGAGATCAACAGCGCACCGACACCCATCGCCACACCGCTGATCAGCAGCAACTGCGCACTGAGGTTGCCCAGCAGCGTCATGCCCATGCCGGACGGGCCGTAACGCAGGGCGTTGCGTACGGTCAGCAGGACGTTGGGGCCAGGGGTGAGCGAGGTGATCAGGTAGGCCAGTGAAAACGTCAGCCAGAGGTGCAGTGCCATGGAGCGCGGTCCTTCGCAGGGGAAAGCCTCAAGATGCCAGCAATCGGCGCCGGATGCCATGGCAATGGGTATTTCTGCACTGTCCGTACCTGACAGAAGGCGTCGCTACCAGAGCGCCACGGCGCCCGCTGCAATGACCCGTCCAAATACTTCGAGCGCCTTGTCCACATCAGCTTCGGTGCTGTAGCGCCCCAGGCTGATGCGTACGCTGCTGCGTGCCTGCTGCTCGCTCAGCCCCAGGGCCAGCAGCACGTGGGACGCGGCGTTGCTGGCCGAGTTGCACGCCGAGGTCGTGGAGATGGCCAGTTCGCTCGCCAGTGCCGCACTGCTGAAGCCCTTGGCCTCGATGCACAGGTTCAAGGTGTGCGGGATACGTTGCTCGGCGCACCCGTTGAGGCTCACACCCGGCAAGGCCAGCAGGCCGCCACGCAGGCGTTGCGACAGTGCCTGGATCCGTTGGTGCTCGCTTGCGGCCAGGGAACCGGCCAGGGCGAAGGCACTCCCCATGCCGACGATCTGATGCCCCGGCAGCGTGCCGGAGCGCAGCCCGCCTTCGTGGCCGCCCCCATGCATCTGCGCATGCAGGCAGGGGCGAGCACGGCTGCCGACGTACAGCGCGCCAATGCCCTTGGGGCCGTAGACCTTGTGTGCGGAAAATGACATCAGGTCGACGGCTTGTCGCGCCAGATCGATGTTGACCTTGCCCACGGCCTGGGCGGCATCCACATGCAGCAGTGCGCCGTGTTCGCGGACGCATTCGCCGATACGGGTGAAGTCGGTGATGGTGCCCAGTTCGTTGTTGACCGCCATCAACGACACCAGACGAGTGTCGCCACGCAGGGCGGCCTGGACGACCTCTGGCTGTATCAGCCCCTGTGCATCCGGCACCAGCCTTGTGACCGCCCAGCCCTGACGCTCCAGTTCGGCGACAGTGTCGAGCACGGCCTTGTGTTCCAACTGGCTGGTGATCAAGTGGCCTGGCTGGCCGGCGCCCTGGGCGATGCCCTTGAGGGCGAGGTTGTTCGACTCGGTGGCACCGGAGGTCCATACCAGCGATTCGGTCGCCGCGCCGACCTGCTCGGCGACCTGGCGGCGGGCCTGTTCCACCAGCTCGCGGGCGGCCTGGCCATAGGCGTGACCGCTGGACGCAGGATTGCCGAACTGAGCCTGGCGGCCCATGCAGGCAAGCATGCTTTCGATGACCCGGTCATCGACCGGGGTGGTGGCGGCGTAGTCGAGGTACAGCGGCAAGTTGTGCATCAGGCGGGTCCGTGCGGGCAGAGGCTGAGGAATGTCAGCATGCTAGGGGAACCGCGGGGAATGAGTTTTCCTTGTTTTCGCCTTTTTCAGCGGTTGATGGAAATATTTTTCGTCGCAAGGCCGTTCAGGAGAAAACTATTCTGGCCGGCCTTGCATCAAAGCCTCCAGCATCCTTCGAAGCGTTCGCAAACGCCATATTGCCGGTCAAGCTGCGCCATGGCCCGCAGGTGTTCGAGCTTCGCTTCAGCGGTGACCTGGCGGTAGACCCGCACGTAGTAACGGCCCATGTCGCGCATGCGTACCTCGCGGCCGTTGTAGCGATTACCCGGTTCCAGGCCCGCCCAGATCTGCAACTGCTGATCCTGCACGCTGTTGAGGTATTGGCGGTTATTGTCGCGGAATCTGGCCTGGGTGAGGGCCTTGACCTGGCCAAGGGCTTGCTCGAAATGCTGCAGATTGGCGCGGTACTGGTCCCAGTAGGCATCGGGCAGCGTGGCATTGCCCAAGGCCTGGCGACGTTCGGCGATCTGCCGATCGGCCGGAGGTTGCTGCAGGTTGCTGGCTTGCAGTATGTCGATCACTGCGCCGGACGAGGTCAGGCTGTCATTGATAAGGCCTTCGATCATTGCGCTGCGTTGCACGGAGGCGGGCAGTGGAGTGGGCGGTAGCGGGAACAGCGGGGAGGTGCCGCTACAGCTTGCCAGGGGCTCATCGCTCAGTGGGTAGGGGATGCGAACATCCTTGCCGTCGATGCGTTGCAGGCGGGTGAGTTGAAGCATGCAGTAACCGTCGCTGCGATCGACGCTCACTTCGTATTCGGAACCGGCGGCGGGGGTGAAGGTGACCCCGATCGAGCAAGGCGCGCCACCGGTGCTCAAGGTGTTGGCAAACAGATAGAGTGGCTGGTCGGGCTCCAGGCGGATCTCCAGGTAGCCACGGGTGTCGGCGGTGGGCGGGACGCGCATGTCGGCGCGGCGTCGAGTGTCTCTGGCCAGGAAATTGTTGAGCAGGCCGGTGGTGCTGCCCTCGCACCGGGGACCTCGGTAGACATCCAGCGTCGAGTTGGAGGTGTTGGCGACGTAGCGCAGTTTCGACGCGTCAGTGCGGCTGCTGTCCTGGTAGGTGCCGTTGAAGCTGCAGGCGCCGAGCAGTGTGCAGGCGGCAACCAGAGTGATGGAGCGTGCTGCGGTGGCGAGCATGATCGTCCTTGAGCGTTGGGTGAGGGCGGTGCAGATGCTAGAGGTGATGGCACCGTTCGTCCAGTGTGCCATCATCGACTGCGCCGCCTGGGCTTCAGTCGACAGCGGCCTGCGCGGCAATCTCCCGCTCATCCTGCGCGACCACCTGCTGGCACAGCTCGATGATCTGCTCGCGCATCCAGCGGTTGGCCGGGTCCTGATCAGTGCTTTCATGCCAGTACAGGTGTGTTTCCAGTGGCGGGACTTCTACCGGCAGCGTCAGGTAGCGCAACTGATGGCGGCGTGCGAAGCGCTCGGGGACGGTCATCACCATGTCGGTCTGCTGCAGCACCTGCGAGGCCATCAGGTAGTGTTGCGAGCGCAGCGCGATCTTGCGCTGCACGCCCATCTTGCCCAGCGCCAGATCGACGTAGCCCAGGCCGTTGCGACGGCTGGAAATATGGATATGGGTCATGCCCAGGTAGCTATCGAGCGTCAGCTTGGCCTCGCCCAGCGGGTGGCCCTGGCGCAGGGCGCAGACATAGCGATCCTGCATCAGCTTGACGTGGCGCACTTGGGGATCGGTGTTCAGCGGAGCATCGACGGCGAAGTCCAGGCGGCCTGCGGCCAGCTCCTTGGTGGTCTCGCGGCGCTTGCACAGGAAGCTCTCGATCACCACACCCGGCGCCAGGCGACGCAAGCGCTGGAACAGCAGAGGCAGGACCACCGCCTCGGTGAGGTCGGTCATGCTGATGCGGAAGGTCTTGCTGGCCTGCTGCGGATTGAAGATTCGGCTTTCCTGCACCGAAGTGCGCAGCAGGGCCAAGGCGTTACGCACCGGCCCGATGATGTTCTGCGCCATCGGTGTCGGCACCATGCCTTGGGCGGTGCGCACGAACAGTGGGTCGTTGAAGGTTTCGCGCAGGCGCGACAGGGCGTTGGAAACGGCAGGTTGAGTGATGCCGACGATCTGCCCGGCACGGGTCAGGTTGGCTTCGGTGTAGATGGCGTCGAAGACGATGAACAGGTTGAGATCGACCTTGCTGAGGTTCATAGGGGCGCCACGCGTTGTTGATGTTATTCGCCGATCATATATCGGTTATGAATGTTAATACACACGGAAAATAGACTAGGTGGATTGACCTGGGCTGCTCTAGGCTCTGTGCATGTTCTTCATTCCGCAAAGGTAGCCCAGATGGATTTCGCCTATACGCCCAAGGTCCAGGCTCTGCGCGAGCGCGTCACCGCGTTCATGGACACCCATGTCTATCCCGCCGAAGCCGTGTTCGAGCGTCAGGTTGCCGAAGGTGATCGCTGGCAGCCCACTGCGATCATGGAAGAGCTCAAGGCCAAGGCCCGGGCCGAAGGGCTGTGGAACCTGTTCTTGCCCGAGTCCGAGTACGGCGCGGGGCTGACCAACCTGGAATACGCACCGTTGGCCGAGATCATGGGCCGTTCGCTGCTGGGGCCGGAGCCGTTCAACTGCTCGGCGCCGGATACCGGCAACATGGAGGTCCTGGTGCGTTATGGCAGCGAGGCGCAGAAACAGCAGTGGCTGGAACCACTGCTGCGCGGCGAAATCCGCTCGGCGTTTGCCATGACCGAACCGGACGTGGCCTCGTCCGATGCCACCAACATGGCTGCCACCGCCGTGCGTGATGGTGACGAGTGGGTGATCAACGGGCGCAAATGGTGGACCTCCGGCGCCTGCGACCCGCGCTGCAAGGTGATGATCTTCATGGGGCTGTCGAACCCCGATGGCCCGCGCCACCAGCAGCACTCGATGGTGCTGGTGCCCACCGATGCTCCCGGGGTGAAGATCGTTCGCCCGCTGCCGGTGTTCGGTTACGACGACGCGCCCCATGGTCATGCCGAGGTGCTGTTCGACAACGTGCGCGTGCCTTACGACAACGTCATCCTCGGCGAAGGGCGTGGTTTCGAGATTGCCCAGGGGCGCCTGGGGCCAGGCCGTATCCACCATTGCATGCGGTCGATCGGCATGGCTGAACGTGCCCTGGAGCTGATGTGCAAGCGTGCGGTAAGCCGCACCGCGTTCGGTCGCCCGCTGGCCCGGCTGGGCGGCAATGTCGACAAGATCGCCGACTCGCGGATGGAAATCGATATGGCGCGCCTGCTGACCCTCAAGGCGGCGTACATGATGGACACCGCCGGCAACAAGGTGGCGCGTAGCGAGATTGCCCAGATCAAGGTGGTGGCGCCGAATGTCGCGCTCAAGGTGATCGACCGGGCGATCCAGATTCATGGTGGTGCGGGTGTTAGCGGCGACTTCCCGCTGGCCTACATGTATGCCATGCAGCGTACCTTGCGCCTGGCCGACGGGCCCGATGAAGTGCACCGGGCGGCGATCGGCAAGTACGAGATCGGCAAGTATGTGCCCAAGGAGATGCTGCGCAGCGGGCAGTAAGCCCGCTGCGCATGTACGTGCCGTCAAGGGCCGGTGTGGTTCGTGGCAGGGGCCGTGGATGATCCTGGCGCGGCGTCGCCAGGGGGCGCTTCGGCCTTGCTCGGGCTCTCTTGGGCCAAGGCAGGTTCTTGCCTTTCGCTGGCTCGGGTCTTGAACAGCGACAGCACCACGCCGCCCAGCAGCAACCCGAATGTCACGCCCAGCGACAGCAGCGCCGGCACCTTGCCCACCAACCCGTGGTAGAAGATCTTGCAACCGATGAAGATCAGCACCATCGCCAGGGCGTACTTGAGGTAGACGAAGCGGTGCATCAACGCTGACAGGGCGAAGTACAGCGAGCGCAGGCCAAGGATGGCGAAGATGTTCGAGGTGTAGACGATGAACGGATCCTGGGTGATGGCGAAGATCGCCGGCACGCTGTCGACGGCAAACACCAGGTCGGCCAGTTCGATCAGCACCAGGGCGAGAAACAGTGGAGTGGCGTAACGCAACGCCTTGCTCTGGCCGGGTGGCGTGAGACGGACGAAGAAGTGCTTGCCATGGATCTGGTCAGTGACCCGCATGTGCCTGCGCACGAAGCGCAGCACCGGGTTGTTGGCCAGATCCGGACGGCTGTCTTCTCTGGAAAGCGCCATCTTCACCCCGGTGAACAGCAGGAACGCACCGAACAGGTAGAGCACCCAGGCGAAGTTCTGTACCAGCGCAGCGCCCACGCCAATCATGATCGCACGCAGGACTACCACGCCGAGGATGCCCCAGAACAGCACGCGGTGCTGGTAACGGCGAGGGATGGCGAAGAAGCTGAAGATCATCGCCATGACGAACACGTTGTCCATCGACAGCGACTGCTCGACCAGGAAGCCCGTGTAGAACTCCAGTGCCGACTGGGCGCCGAGCTCGTACCACACCCATACCCCGAACAGCACGCCCACGCTGAAATAGCCTGAGTACAGCAGCAGGCTTTCACGCATTTCGATTTCACGTTCCTGGCGGTGCAGCACGCCCAGGTCGAGGACCAGCAGGGCGATGACGATGGTGACGAAGACCAGCCATAACCAAGTGCTGGTGCCGAGCAGGGGTGTTGTGAGGAATGTCTGCAGAGCTGTCATGAGCCCCTCCTTGATTGTCGACGTTGCATGGCAACAGTGATTCCGACATGGCGGCGCAAACCGTCAGAGGGGCCCGGCATCACATGGGTGTAAGCCTAGTCCATGGAGTGCCGGGGCCAAGGGGAGGGGTGTTACATTTCTTTGCCTGATTAGGGTTTCCCGAGCGCGTCGACGACTTTGCGCGCCACTTCGGACGGCATCCAGGCTTCCCAGACCTGCGGATGCTCGCGCAGAAATACCTTGGCCGCCTCCCGCGGGTCCTGGCGTTTCTCGCTCATGATGGCCAAGGCCTGATTGAGGGTGTCGATTGGCAAGTCGACTTTTTCGAACAGGGCCACCAGGTCCGGGTATTGCGTCTTGAAAGCCCGCGATACGCCAATCGACAGTTTGGCGGGCAGCGAACTGCTGCCGCGTGGGGCGGGATTGGCCGGGTCGGTCAAAGTGGCCCAGGCCTGGGCATCGTAAGGCGGCTCTTCCAGGCGTACGAGGTCGAAG
The DNA here is from genome assembly GCF_049942315.1 of Pseudomonas wayambapalatensis. NCBI lineage: Bacteria > Pseudomonadati > Pseudomonadota > Gammaproteobacteria > Pseudomonadales > Pseudomonadaceae > Pseudomonas > Pseudomonas wayambapalatensis. Next base: position 77,016 of record NZ_JBNFMU010000228.1, on the reverse strand, counting down.
CGGCCCATCAGGGGCGTGGGGCTCCAGTAATAGAACAGCACGGGCTGGCCGCGCCGAATCGCCGAGCTGACCTCGGCATCGAGGGCGGCGCCGGAGCCGGTGCGAAAATTGGTGTATAGCCCCTCTAGTGCGTAAGCCTTGAGCTTCTGGGTGTTGACGATTTCCGACGTCCAGCCGCTGGGGCTGTTGAGGAAGCGGCCTTTGGTCGGCGCCTCGGGGTCTTTGAATACCTGCGGGTAGCGCTTGAGGTCGGCGACGCTCTTGAGTTCTGGCGCCAGCGGCTTCAGGTTGCGCGCCGGGTCGCCCTTGATCACGTATGCCGGCACATACCAGCCTTCCACGGCGTTCTTCACGGTATCGCCCAAGGCGAACACCAGGCCTTTTTTCTCGGCGTCGACCCAAGCGGGGCTGCGGCCGGCCCATTCTTCGGCGATCACTTGCAGGTCGTTTTTCGCCAGTGCCACTTCCATGCTGACGGTACTGCCGGGGAGGGTGTCAGTGGGGTATCCGTAACCCTTCTCGACGATCAGGCGCAGGATTTCGGTGGTCAGGGCGCCGCTTTCCCAGCCGATGGCGCCGAACTGGATAGGCTTGGCTGACTCGGCGCGTGCCGCGCTGTCGGTACTGGCCAGGCCCAGCGCGAGCAGCAGCCCGGCCAGCAGCGTGGGAATCTTTTTCATCATGACCTCTTCGTTTGTGGGCTTGCCAACTGGGCAGTGTAGACCAGGGCATGGTAGGGCCGGGCTCGCGATGCTGCTTCCCTCTGCAAGCAAACCCTGACCTGCCCAATCATCGTCCCACCGGCGGATGGTTGCTTGCCGGCCCCCACTTCTACTTTCTTGCCCCGAGGGCTTGTGATGACTGACCTGAAATTTGTCCATTACCGCAGCTACCGCTTCGATGGGCTACTGCTCGTTCGCTGTACCGGAAGTGATCTTGAGAACATCAAGCGCATCACCTACCAGTTGCACAGGAAAGACGGGAATAGCGTCAGCTTGCTGCAGACCGAGACGGCACCTTCACATGCCTCCAGTGGTGAGTTGACCGACTATGGCTGCCCCATTACGTTCAAGGTCGATGCGCCTTACGGTCGTTTCGCCATCACGCCTACCGTGACCTGGATTCAAAAGGCGGGTGGCGCTACGCGCACATTTGCGCCACTGGAGTTCGACATTCAGCCCGGGGAATCGACGCGTACCTTTCTTGGCTCGGGCCGGAGCAGGCGCGACGCCACGTCTGATCCGGCGGCGCGCAAGATGCCGCAGTCGTTCGAGCTGGTCGACGACATGCTGCAGCAACACGACCCTATCAACTTCAAACCTGCGGTCGGCCCTTTGCTGGTGAAGTTTGCCGAGGGTGGTGCCGAGCGCTTCGCCGCAGACATGCAAGCGGATTCGAACTCCCTGCTGATGCGGCGCTGGCCGGGGCTGGAGCATCTTTTGCAATGGCGCCAGTACCTTGAGCCCGAGCAACGCGATATCGAAAGCTTGCAGGCATTGCGCGATTACTGGCAGATCGAACAGCCCGCCAGCATGAACAACGACACGTTCATCGTGCTCGGCAAACATGTGGCGCAACTGGACTACGTGGAGCATGTGCACCTGCCCCCCGTGGGCGAACAGTCGGCCGCAGGGCCATTGCTTCTCGCTGGTGCCTTGGCGACGGTGCTGACCGGGGTCGCCGTTCACTACGGTAACAAGGCATATGACGAGTCGCAGCCCACCCCCGATTTCGAGGCGCTTCAGCGCTACCTTGACGAGCCGGATGCGTTGATCAAGGGTCTTAACATCCGCAAGGCCTGGGAAAAGGAGGTCAAGGGGCGAGGGGCACGCGTGCATCTGGTCGATGGTGGCCTTTACCCAAATCATGAAGAGCTGCGCGGCAACAGCGCTATCAAGGTCATTGTCCTGGAGCCAAACGGTAGCCCTGATCACGGCAGCTCATCGGCAGGGGTGATAATCGCCTCTGCCAACGGTACCGGGGTTACAGGCATCAGTCATCAGTCGGAAGTGTTCTTCTACAACTCCGAGGCAGGAAGGCGCACGCTCGATCAACTGCTGATCCGGGTCATGCCCGGCGATGTGGTCACCATAGTCCGTCAGGTCCACGATGCTAAAAGGCCGGAGGCGTACCTGCCGACGTTGCACTCCGCGATGTGGTCGAGCGTAATCGAACGATTGGTTGACCGTGGGGCTGTGGTCGTATGTGCAGCGGGTAATGGGTTCAACCAGGACAACAGCGATATCGGGGCAGTGGCAGGGACTGGGGTGAACCTGTCGCGATGGCGTTACTTCGATGCCACGAAAGACATTGGTGCCATCGTGGTAGGGGCGTGTGAGTCATGGTCTGGCCATCCCCACAGAAAATCCAACTACAACTACCCCTATCGCATGCTCAACGCCTGGGGAGACTCGGTGGTGACACTTGGTTTGTCACCCACTGGGTTCTTGCAGGACAAGGACGGCAATGACAGGGACTACACCAACATCTATGGCGGCACCTCGTCTGCGACAGCGATGATAGGTGGCGCGCTGACGCTGATCCAGTCCTACGCCATGGAACAGCACCATCTCTACCTGAACGCCTACGAGATGCATATGTTGCTGATGCAGACAGGCTACACCGACGCGATGTTCCCCCATGAATCCCAGCCGCCGATGGGCGTTCGGCCAAACGTGTACGCCGCGTTGAGGCGGCTTGACAGGATTCTTGATGGCGGCCGGTTCTACTCGCCCCAAAAAAACGAAGGCTGAGCGCGCCTGCGGCGGCAATTGCGCCGCAGGCTTTCTGTTCAGACCCGGAACTGGTCCATAAGCCCCTGCTGCTGGTTGGCAAGGCTATTGAGCGACTGGCTGACCCGCGCCGATTCGTTGGCCTGACCTGACAGCGATTCGGTCACGTCGCGAATGGTGGCCACATTGCTATTGATCTCTTCGGCCACCGCGCTCTGCTCTTCGGCGGCCGAGGCGATCTGCAGGTTCATGTCGCTGATCACGGTGACCGCCTGGCCGATGCGCTGCAGCGCGGTAACCGCTTGGCCAACCTGCTGCACGCCGCCCTGGGCCTGGCGATGACTGCTGTCCATGGCGCCGACCACTTCGCGGGTGCCGGCCTGTAGCGACTCGATCACCTGGCGGGTCTCTTCCACCGACTCCTGGGTGCGCCGCGCGAGGTTGCGCACTTCGTCGGCGACCACCGCGAAGCCGCGCCCGGCTTCCCCGGCCCGCGCGGCCTCGATGGCCGCGTTGAGGGCCAACAGGTTGGTCTGCTCGGCGATAGAGCGAATTACCTCCAGCACCGAACCAATCTTCTCGCTGTTTTGCGCCAGCCCCTCGACCTGGGCCATGGCGCTGCTCATGTCGGCGGCCAGCGCATCGATGCTGTCAGTGGTCCGATCGATCACGGCCAGGCCTTCGCGGGTGGCCTGGTCGGCATCGCGCGCGGCTTGCGCTGCCTGGGCCGCGCTGCGGGCGACGTCCTGGGCGGTGGCGCTCATTTCGTGGGAGGCGGTCGCGACCTGGTCGACCTGGCGGTACTGCTGCTCCATGCCCGCACTGGTTTCGCTGGCGATGGCAGCAGACTGGTCGGCCGTGCCGCGTGCTGCCTGCACCGAGCGTTTCACCTCGGCGATGGTCGGTTGCAGTTTGTCGAGGAAGCGGTTGAACCAGCCGGCCAGCTCGCCCAGTTCGTCGCGCTTGTCGTAGTTCAGGCGACGGGTCAGGTCACCTTCGCCGCTGGCGATATCCTTGAGCATCGCGGCCACACCGAGGATCGGCCGGGTTACCCCGCGCGCCATCAGCCACACCGCCAGCAGGCCGGCGATCGCCGCAGCCAGGCCCAGGCCCAGCTCGAGCAGGGTGCCGCTGGTGTTGAGCACGTCGAGTTCGCGCTTGAGCGCGTCGGCAGGGCCGGTCAGGGCGCTTTCCGGTACGTCGAGCAGTACGCCCCAGGGCTTGCCGCCGGGAATCGGTGCGAACGCGGCCAGTACCTTCAGGCGTTGCTGGTCGTGAAGGACCTGCAGCTTGCCGGCGGTCAGCTTGCGCACCAGCTCGGCGCCCTGGCGGGTATCGACCTGGTCGAAGCGCTCGGCCAGCTTGCCGGCGTCCGGGCTGTAGCCGGCCAGCAGGCCCGCGGGGCTGAGGATGCCGACCTTGGTGCGACCTTCGTACAGGCTGCGGCTGGCGTCTTCGCTCAGGGCCTGCAAGCTGTTCAGGTTGGTGTCGATGGACAGGGTGCCGATAACCTTGCCATCCACCATCAGCGGGAAGACGATGCTGGTCATCAGCACTTGCTGGCCAGCGATTTCATAGAAGTAGGGCTCGATCACGCAGACCTTGCCGGTGCTGCGCGGGCAGGCCCACCAGGTATTGGCCGCCTCGCCGCTGGGGCCGATCTGGGTGTTGGCCATGTCACGCTCGGGCAACGCCATGGCGGTCAACTGGCCTGCGCGCGGCTGCGACCAGTACAGGGCGAAGCGCCCGGTTTCGTTGCTGCCAAGCTCGGCGAGGTCGCTGAACAGCTTGTCCTTGCCATCCAGGGCGTTGGCATCGAACACCAGCGAAAGGCCGAGCAGGTCGGGGTTGGCCTGCAGTGCGGCGCGCACCTGGGCGGTCATGTCCTGGCGCAGGTCGTGGGCGTCGATGAAGCGCTTTTCGGCCTGTTCGCGCAGGAACAGGACCTGACGGGCGAAGCCGGCACCGTACTGGTAGGCGTCCATGAACTGACGACGAATGCTCAGCGCCTGGACCTCGCCTTGAGATTCGATGCGGGCCTGGGCGGATTCGGTGAGCATCTGCGAGCTGCTGGCCTTGACCAGGTCCGAGCTGTGGTCCATGCGATACAACGAAAGGCCGACGAGCAATGTGACGATGCTGGCCAGGCACAATCCGGCGAGCAGGGTGATCTTCCATTGGATGGAAAGTTGACGCAACGGCATGGTGTACATCCCTTGTAATAGTAGAGCTGGGGCTGACGACTGTTTCGGCGGGATCGGGTTTTTCTTTATATGAACGTTCAATAAAGATTAAGGCTCCTATACAAACGCTATCCCTCGGCGGTTTTGACATCCTCCCCCCAGTGCTTCAGAGTGTGCGCCCTCCATAACAACACCCCTGGTCCGGCCGCTGCCCAGCGCAGCTTGTCGCCGGAGCGCCCGCTTTTTGTCTGTCGTAATGAGGTATTGCACACCATGAATGCAGTGATCGCCGCGGTCGGTATCATGCTGGTACTGAGCCTGTCCCGCGTGCATGTGGTCATCGCCCTGATCGTTGGCGCCGTGACCGGTGGCCTGGTCGGTGGTCTGGGGATCGAAGGTACGCTCGCAGCCTTCAATGGCGGCCTGGGCGGCGGCGCGACGGTGGCGTTGTCGTACGCGTTGCTCGGTGCCTTCGCCGTGGCCATCGCCAAGTCCGGCCTGGCCCACGCCCTGGCTGACCGCGCGCTGGCGATGATCGACCGCCAGGGGCAGGTACAGAGCGGCACGCTCAAGTGGTTGTTGATTGGCCTGATGCTGGTGGTTGCGGTGTCGTCGCAGAACGTTCTGCCGATTCACATCGCCTTCATCCCGCTGTTGGTGCCACCACTCTTGTACGTGCTGACGCGCCTGCGCATCGACCGGCGCCTGATCGCCTGCGTGATCACCTTCGGCCTGATCACCCCGTACATCTTCCTGCCCGTGGGTTTTGGCAATATCTTCCTCAACCAGATCCTTCTGGCCAACGTCAGCCGTGCGGGCGTGGACATCAGCGGCGTCAACGTCACCCACGCCATGGCCATCCCAGCGGCGGGCATGCTCGTTGGCCTGCTGGTGGCGGTGTTCATCAGCTATCGGCGCAAGCGTGACTATGACCTGGCTCGCATCGAAGAGGTCGAGCAGGTCAGCGTGCAGTACAACCCGCTGACTTTGCTGGTGGCCGGTGCAGCCATCGCTGCGGCATTCATCATCCAGTTGTGGCTGGATTCAATGATCATCGGTGCGATGGTCGGTTTCCTGATCTTCTCGCTGTCGGGCATCGTGCGCTGGCGCGAGACCGACGATCTGTTCACCGAGGGCATGAAGATGATGGCCATGATCGGCTTCATCATGATCGCGGCCTCGGGCTTTGCCGAAGTGATGAAGGCCACCGGCGAGGTGAAGAGCCTGGTCGAGACCTCGGCGCAGTGGATCGACCACAGCAAGGGTATCGGTGCCTTGCTGATGCTGCTGGTGGGGCTGCTGGTGACCATGGGCATCGGCTCGTCCTTCTCCACCGTGCCGATTCTTGCCGCGATCTTCGTGCCGCTGTGTGTGCAGTTGGGCTTCGACCCGCTGGCCACGGTGTGCATCGTCGGCACAGCCGGTGCGTTGGGCGACGCTGGCTCGCCTGCCTCGGACTCGACCCTGGGGCCGACCTCGGGCCTGAACGTCGATGGTCAGCATCACCATATCTGGGACACGGTGGTGCCGACCTTCATCCACTACAACCTGCCGCTGCTGGCGTTCGGTTGGGTGGCGGCGATGGTGCTGTAGGCGATAGCAGCTCGATTGTGGCGGGTCGGGTGCGGTGGCATCATGCTCAAAGCGTGAATCCACTACCCCGAGAATCCCTGCAATGAACACACCTCGTGCCGAGTCGCCGCTGCCCGAAGACCTGCGGGTGTTCCTTACCGTGATCCGCAAGTCAGGCTTCGCAGCGGCCGCGGACGAGCTGGGCTTGTCGCCAGCCTATGTCAGCAAGCGCATCCGCTTGCTGGAGTCCGCACTGGGCACGCGCCTGCTGCACCGCAACGCCCGCAGCATTGCCCTCACCGACGCCGGGGAGCGTGCCCAGCGCTGGGCCATCCGCATTCTCGGTGACATGGACGACTTCGTTGGCGAAATGAAGCAGGTGCGCCAGGAGCCGCGCGGCGTGCTGCACCTGTGCAGCAGCTTCGGCTTCGGCCGCAACCATGTCGCACCTGCCGTGGCGCAGTTGTCGGCGGCGTATCCGGCCCTGGAGATTCGCCTGGATGTGTTCGACCGGGTGGTGGATATCGTCGCCGAAGGCTTCGACCTTGAAATCCGTATCGGCGACGACCTGCCGGCGCAGCACATCGGGCGCAAGCTGGCGAGTAACCAGCGGGTGCTGTGCGCCACCCCCGAATACCTTGCCCAGCGGGGTACGCCGCTGACCCTCAAGGATCTCAACAATCACGACTGCCTGGTGCTCAAGGAACGCAACAATCCGTTCGGTGTGTGGCAGTTGCAGCATGCAGGGCGTGAAGAGAGGGTGCGGGTCAGCGGGCCGCTGTCGTCGAACAATGGCGAGATCGTGCTGCAGTGGGCCCTGGGCGGGCGGGGCATCCTGCTGCGTTCGTACTGGGACGTGCGGCCGTTGCTGGAGAGCGGTCGGCTGGTGCAGGTGCTGCACGACTACACCCAGAGCGCCAACGTCTGGGCGGTGTACCCGACGCGCTTGGCGGATTCGGCGAAACTGCGCGTGTGCGTGGAGTTTCTCGAGCGGCACTTCAGGGTGTTGCTGGGCTGAGAAAAGGTTCTTATCAGCCTGGCAACGTTCCGTGCATAGGTCGCTGATGATTAAGAGAGCGGCGAGCATTGCCGAAGAGTCGGCTCGGCTCGCACGCGCATTTGCTTACACCTTGAACGTGTTCTTCACCCCTTCATGTACAAGGCAACTGGGTCCGCCGGCGAGTCTCAGGTACACCTGCACTTTCTGTGAGGGGGAAAGGGTTGCAGTGCCATCTTGAAATACTGAATACGTGGCGATCATCTCACCAACGAAGATTTCGCTTAGCAGGTTCAACGGAACAAAAATGATGTCTGGTTGTGTTGGGTTGGTGACCAACACCGAAAACTCGTACGACCCTACTTCCACTCCTTGCTCATCCTTCCCGATGATCGACACGTGCACTACAGCACCTGCTCGCATCCCTGCGACGACAGGCCTGATCAACCTCACGCCGATCCTGGCTGATTCACAGGTGACAATCCCATTGTATAAAGGCTCGAAGGTAGGCGGCTGGAGTTCGATGGGCAGCGCGGCGTTCGATGTCGTTTTCATGAAGTTGATTCCCAGGGGTTAATTGAGCGGTTCCAGCAACCGAAAGTTGTTGGCGTTGGCACACTCGAAACATAACCCATCGGATTTCATTGCGAACCTGACAAAGATATCAGGTATCTCATGCGTCGCCCGCTTGCCTGAATACCGCTGCGGCGCGCGTGATCGCGATACAAGGCCGTTCATGAAAGTTCAAGCCACCCACGGATGGGCCTGCAGATACCGTGCTTCGAAGGCGCGGATCTGCTCGGTGCGCTGCAGCGTGCTGCCAATGGCATCGAGCCCCAGCAGCAGCGCCTGCTTGCGCAATTGGTCGATCTCGAAGGCAATGCAGCGACCGTCGTGCAGCACGATCTGCTGCTGCTCCAGATCGATGCTCAGTTCGGCGCTGTCGGGTGTGCTGACCCACTGGCCAATCTCCTTGACTTCAGCTTCGGCGAGCTGGATCAGCAGCACGCCGTTGCGCTGGCAGTTGTCGAAGAAGATCCCGGCAAAGCTGCTGCCGATCAGTGCGCGGATGCCCAGTTGCTTGAGGCCCCATACCGCATGTTCGCGGCTCGAGCCGCAGCCGAAGTTGGGGCCGACCACCAGAAAGCGCGCCTGCTGCCACGGTGCCTGGTTGAGCACGAACTCCGGGTTCGGCGCGCCGCTTGCGGCAAAACGCAGGTCGAAGAACACCCCGCGGTCCAGGCCATTGCGATCGATGCCCTTGAGAAACTGCTTGGGCATGATCACGTCGGTGTCGACGTTGGCGGCCAGGAACGGGGCGGCGATGCCGGTCTCGGTGAGGAAGGGTTGCATGGCTCAGGCCTCCAGGGAGAAAGTGCGGACATCGACGAGGTGGCCGCTGACGGCTGCGGCGGCGACCATCGCCGGGCTCATCAGGTGCGTGCGGGCGCCGGCGCCCTGGCGGCCCTCGAAGTTGCGGTTGGTGCTCGAGGCGCAGCGGTCGCCGGGGCTGAGCACGTCGTCATTCATCGCCAGGCACATGGAGCAGCCCGACTGGCGCCATTCGAAACCAGCATCGAGAAACAACTGCGCCAGGCCTTCACGTTCGGCCTGTTCGCGCACCTGGGTGGAGCCGGGCACGATCATTGCGCGTACGCCTGCCGCCACCTGGCGTCCGCGCACCACACGGGCGGCATCGCGCAGGTCTTCGATGCGGGCGTTGGTGCACGAACCGATGAAGGCATGGCTGATGGGGATCTGGTCGAGCTGCATGCCGGGTGTCAGGTCCATGTAGCGCAAGACGCGTTGCAGGTCCTGGCGGCGGATCAGGTCGGGTTCTTGCAGCGGGTCGGGTATCTGCTGGTCGATCGGGGCGGCCTGGTCGGGGCTGGTGCCCCAGGTGACCATCGGCGCCAGCTCGCCGACATCAAGGGCAACTTCCAGATCGAACTGCGCGCCCGGGTCACTGAACAGTGTGTCGCGCCAGGTCTGCACCGCCTGCTCCCAAAGCTCGCCCTTGGGCGCGCGGGGCTTGTCGGCAAGGTAGTCGTAGACTTTCTGGTCAGGCGCCATGAAGGCACCCCGGGCACCGGCTTCCACGGCCATGTTGCAGATGGTCATGCGCGCCTCGACGCTCAGGGCACTGATGGTCGGGCCGGTGAACTCGATGGCATAGCCGGTGGCACCGGAGGCACCGATGCGGCGGATCAGTTGCATGATGATGTCTTTGGAGACCAGGCCTGCGCCCAGCTCGCCGGTCACCGTGACACGCAGGGTCTTCAGGCGTTTGTAGACCAGGGTCTGGGTGGCCAGCAGGTGCTCGATCTCCGAGGTGCCGATGCCGAAACCGAAGGCGCCCAGCGCGCCGTAGGTGGTGGTGTGGCTGTCGCCAGCGGCGACCACCATGCCGGGCAGGATGAAACCTTGCTCGGGCGCTACCACGTGCTCGATCCCTTGGCGCTTGTCCAGCACATCGAACAGTTCGATGCCGAAGTCGCGGCAGTTCTGCTCGAAGTAGGAAACCTGCAGTGCGCCACCGGCGTCAGGCATGGTCGCGATGCGCACAGGGGCGGTGGGGTTGACGTGGTCGACCACAGCCAGCGTACAGGCCGGGCGCCAGACTTGCCGCCCGGCTTCGCGCAGGCCGCTGAATGCCTGGGGGCTGGTGTATTCGTTGGCGACCTGGCGGTCGATGTACAGCAGCACATGGCCCTGGTCGTCCAGGGTGCAGACGGTGTGGGCATCGAGGTGCTTGTCGTAGAGGGTTCTGGGGCGATGCATGGCTGTCACTCGCGATCGAATGGTCATAGGCGTAGGCGTCACGGTAAGCGCCCGGGTCTAGCTTATTCCGTTCAGATCGTGGAACAACGTGGTCATCGTAATGCTGTGATGCACGAATCGTGCGGCATGTCGGGCGAGCGTCCTGGCTGGTATGCTCTGCAGCGAATCCACCTCAAGAGACCACCATGGCAAGGCCGCGAAAACAGGACAGCAGCGACAGCGACGTCAAGGCACAGATCATCGACGCCGCGTTGCGAGTGATCCAGCGCGACGGTTCGGTGTGCGCCACCTACCGGCGCATCGCCAGCGAGGCCGGGGTTTCGCCAGGGACCATGACCTACCACTTCAGCACGATTCAGGAGATCGTCGCGGCGGCCTTCGTCAAGATGACCAACCGCATCGCCGATCAGTACTTCACTCGCCTGGGCGACGCGCGTGATGCCGAGCATGCCCGCGAACTGCTGGCCGACCTGATCTGTGGCGAGCTGTGGAAAGCTTCCGGGCAGATGCTGCTGATCTTCGAACTCTATGCCTTCGTCTCGCGCCACCCCGACTACACCTACATCATGGATGACTGGATGGCTCGCTCGCGGGCGGCGTTGCAGGTGCATTTCGACGAGAAGACCGCGCGGGCACTGGATGCGCTGATCGAAGGCTTCACCATTCACAATGCGCTGAGCCGCACCGTGGTGAGCCGGGACGACATCCTGGCGTTGATCCGCGCCTTGTCATGAGCCTGACACGGGTGCGCGCGGCCAAGGCTGCAAAAAAAGCCCCGCGGACCAAGGTCGGCGGGGCAAAGGGTTGGGGGAGGACCAACCAAAGGAGAGGTTGAAACAGGTCGGGCGGGTTTACTTCACGCTGGCCACGGTGTCTGGCTGCCAGCCACCGCCCAACGCTTTGTAGATCGAGACGATGCCGCGATACAGCTCGACTTCGCCCTGGGCCTGGGCATCCTCGGCCGCAAGCTTTTCACGCTCGGCATCGAGCAACACCAGATAATCCACCGTGCCTTCGCGGTAGCGCACCGACGCTAGGTCAGCGGCCTTGCGGCTGGCATCGCTCTGGCGGATCAGCGACAGCAGCCGTTGCTGGCGCTTGCCGTAGTCGCTGAAGGCGTTGGACGATTCTTCCAGTGCCAGCAATACCTGTTGCTCGTAGGTTGCCAGCGCGCCTTCGGCGTCGGCCTTGGCGCCGCGCAGACGGGCACGCACGCTGCCCAGGTCGAAGGCTGCCCAGCTGATGCTCGGGCCCAGTGCCCAGGCATTGGCCGCGGAGGAACCGATCTGCGAGCCGCGTCCGGCGGTAAAGCCAAGGAAGCCGCTCAGGCTGACCCGTGGGAACAGGTCGGCCGTGGCCACGCCCACATTGGCGGTCGCGGCGGCGAGCTGGCGCTCGGCGCTACGGATGTCCGGGCGGCGGCGCAGCAGCTCGCCTGGATCGCCGACGGGCAGGGCCTTGGCGATGGCCGGCAGTTGCTTGGGCGACAGGTCCACGCTCAGCGCGTCCGGGCGCTCACCCAGCAGGGTGGCGATACGGTTGCGCGCCCGCACCTGCTCGGCCTGCAGTTGCGGCACGGTGGCCTCGACCGCCGCCAGGCGGGCATCGGCACGCACCACATCCAGCTCGTTGCCGACCCCGGTGTCGCGCAGGGTCACGGTGATGCTGCGCGAGTCTTCCTGGGTCTTGAGGTTGGCCAGGGCGATCTTTTCGCGCAACTGGGCGCCGCGCAGCTGGCCGTAGGCGTCCACCAGCTCGGCGATCATGCTGACCTGCAACTGTTGCAGGTCGGCTTCGGCGGCGTCTTCCTGAGCCTTGCTGGCCTCGATCTGACGCTGGATACGGCCGAACAGGTCGACCTCCCAGGCCATGTCCAGGCCCAGGTCGTAGCGCTCGCTGTTGACGCGGCGCTCGGTCTGGCCTGGTATCTGGCCCTTGCCGATGTCGCTGCTGGCGCGGCTGGTGACCACCGGCAGGTCGTCGTTGGAGACGTCCTCGCGGATCGAGCGTGCGGCCTTGAGGCGGGCGAAGGCCACGCGCAGGTCACGGTTGCCCTGCAGCGATGCCTGCACCAGCTGGTTCAGGGTCGGGTCGTCGAACTGCTTCCACCAGCTGCTTTCGAAGCGGCTGCGGTCCAGAGCCTTGGCCGGCGTTTCGCTGTCGAAACGCGCAGGCTGGGTGTCGGGGGTCTTGTAGTCCGGGCCCACCGCGCAGGCCGCCAGGGCCAGCGCCAGAAGGCTCGGAGTCAGGGGTTTGAGCAGGTTCATGCATGATTCTCCAGCGCTTGCACACGCTCGGCCTTGCGGGCCTGGCGACGTTCGACGTGACGGCGGATCAGGTTGAAGAACACCGGCGTCAGGAACAGGCCGAACACGGTCACCCCGATCATCCCCGAGAACACCGCCACGCCCATGGCATGACGCATCTCGGCACCGGCACCGGAGGAGAACACCAGCGGCACCACACCCATGATGAAGGCGATCGAGGTCATCAGGATCGGACGCAGACGCAGGCGGCAGGCTTCCAGCACGGCGGCCAATGGATCCAGGCCCTCGGCCTGCTTGTCCTTGGCGAACTCGACGATGAGGATCGCGTTCTTGCACGCCAAGCCCACCAGTACGATCAGGCCGATCTGGGTGAAGATGTTGTTGTCACCCCCGGAGATGATCACGCCGGTGATGGCCGACAGCAGGGTCATCGGTACGATCAGGATCACCGCCAGTGGCAGACTCCAGCTTTCGTACTGGGCAGCCAGCACCAGGAAGGCCAGCAGTACGCAGAGCGGGAACACGAACAGCGCGGTGTTGCCCGAGAGGATCTGCTGATAGGTCAGGTCGGTCCACTCGTAGGTCATGCCGTTGGGCAGCTCTTCCTTGAGCAGCTTCTCGATCGCCGCCTCGGCCTGGCCAGAGCTGTAGCCTGGGGCAGCGGCACCGTTGATTTCGGCAGTGATGAAGCCGTTGTAGTGCATCACGCGGTCGGGACCGGAGGTGTCGCTGACCTTGAGGAAGGTCGCCAGCGGGATCATCTCGCCCAGGTTGTTGCGCACCTTCAACTGGCCGATCTGCTCGGCGTCGAGACGGAACTGCTGTTCAGCCTGGACGTTGACCTGGTAGGTCCGGCCAAAGCGGTTGAAGTCGTTGGTGTACAGCGAGCCCAGGTAGACCTGCAGGGTGTCGAAGATATCGGTGATCGCCACGCCATGGGTCTTGGCCTTTTCCCGGTCGATGGCGGCATCGACCTGCGGCACGTTGACCTGGTAGCTGGTGAACAACCCGGCGAGCTCAGGCACGCTGCGGCTCTTGGCGATGACGTTCTGGGTTTCCTTGTACAGCGCCTCGTAGCCCAGGTTGCCGCGGTCCTCGATCTGCAGGCGGAAACCGCCGATGGTGCCCAGCCCCTGTACCGGTGGCGGCGGGAAGATCGCGATGTAGGCGTCCTGGATATCGGCGAACTGCGCGTTCAGCGCTGCCGCGATGGCCTGTGCCGACTGGCTCGGGTCCTTGCGCTCGTCGAACGGCTTGAGCGGGGTGAACACGATGCCGCTGTTGGGGCTGTTGGTGAAGCCGTTGATCGACAGGCCCGGGAAGGCCACCGAGTCGGCAACGCCCGGTTGCTTGAGGGCGATTTCGCTCATGCGCTTGATCACCGCCTCAGTACGGTCGAGGCTGGCGGCGTCAGGCAACTGGGCGAAGGCCACCAAGTACTGCTTGTCCTGCGCCGGAACGAAGCCGGTCGGTGTGGACGAGAAGCCCAGGTAGGTCAGGCCCATCAGGCCGGCGTAGACGAACAGGGCGATGCCGCTGGAGCGGATGACCCGGCGCACGCCGCCGACGTAGCTGTGGCTGGCACGGTCGAAGAAGCGGTTGAACGGCGTGAACAGCCAGCTACCCAGCAGTTTTTCCAGGAACCGCGAGAAGCGGTCCTTGGGCGCATGGTGGTCCTTGAGCAGTACCGCAGCCAGGGCCGGCGACAGGGTCAGCGAGTTGAACGCCGAGATCACGGTCGAGATGGCGATGGTCAGGGCGAACTGCTTGTAGAACTGCCCGGTAAGGCCGGAAATGAACGCCGCCGGTACGAACACCGCGCACAGTACCAAGGCGGTGGCGATGATCGGGCCGGTCACCTCGCTCATGGCTTTTTGCGTGGCCTCCATCGGCTGCAGGCCCAGGCCGATGTTGCGCTCGACGTTCTCCACCACGACGATGGCATCGTCCACCACGATACCGATCGCCAGTACCAGCCCGAACAGCGACAGCGCGTTGAGCGAGAAGCCGAACAGGTGCATCACCGCGAAGGTGCCGATCAGCGAGACCGGTACGGCCATCAGCGGGATGATCGAGGCGCGCCAGGTCTGCAGGAACAGGATCACCACCAGCACGACCAGCACCAGGGCTTCGAACAGGGTGTGCACCACCGCTTCGATCGAGCCGCGCACGAACACGGTCGGGTCATAGACGATGCTGTAGTCCATCCCTTCCGGGAAGTCCTTCTTCAGCTCGGCCATCTTCGCCCGCACTTCGTCGGAGATCTCGATGGCGTTGGAGCCTGGGCGCTGGAAGATCGGGATCGCCACCGCCGGCTGGTTGTTCAGCAGCGAGCGCAGGGCGTACTGGCTGGAGCCCAGCTCTACCCGGGCGATGTCTTTCAGGCGGGTGATTTCGCCATCGGCACCGGCGCGGATGATGATGTTCTCGAACTCTTCCTCGCTGACCAGACGGCCCTGGGTGTTGATCGACAACTGGAAGCTGGTCGAGCCGGGGGCGGGCGGAGCGCCCAATTGGCCGGCGGCGACCTGGCGGTTCTGTTCGCGGATCGCCGCGACCACGTCACTGGCCGTCAGGTTGCGCGAGGCGGTCTTGTTCGGGTCCAGCCATACACGCAGGGAGTAGTCGCCCATGCCGAACAGCTGCACGTCACCGACACCGCCCAGGCGCGCCAGCTCATCCTTGATGTTGAGGATGGCGTAGTTGGACAGGTAGAGCATGTCGTAGCGCTGGTCCGGCGAGGTCAGGTGCACGACCATGGTCAGGTCGGGCGATGCCTTGTCGACGGTAATACCGATGCGCGTCACTTCCTCGGGCAGCTTGGGCTGCGTCCGGGTCACGCGGTTCTGTACCTGCACCTGCGCGTTGTCCAGGTCGGTGCCCAGGGCGAAGGTGATGGTCAGGGTCAGCTTGCCATCGGCGGTGGACTGCGAGGACATGTACAGCATGTTCTCGACACCGGTAATGGCTTGTTCAAGCGGTGCGGCGACGGTTTCGCCGATCACCTTGGGGTTGGCGCCTGGGAAGTTGGCGCGCACGACCACGGTCGGTGGCACTACTTCCGGGTATTCGCTGATCGGCAACTGGAACAGCGAGATGCCACCGGCGATCAGCAGCACGAGCGACAGCACGGCGGCGAAGATCGGGCGGGTGATGAAGAATTTCGAGAAGTTCATCGATGTTGTCCCTTAACCGCGCGGTGCCTGGGCACTGGCGACTTTCACGTTCGAACCTGCCACCGCCGGTGCCGGATTGCTGGCTTCCAGCGCCTGGCGCTGACGGGCGAGGGTGGCGAGGGTTTCTTCACTGGCCATCGGGGTTTCCTCCGGGGTGACCGGCGAGCCTGGGCGCACACGCTGTAGGCCCTTGACCACGATGCGGTCGTCCTTGCTCAGGCCGCTGCGCACGATACGCAGGCCTTCGAGCTTCGGACCCAGTTCCACCGCGCGGTAGGCGGCCTTGTTGTCCTTGTCCATGACCAGCACGAACTTCTTGCCAAGGTCGGTGCCGACCGCTTCGTCATTGATCAGCACGGCGTCGTACTTGGCGCTGCCGACCAGCTTCAGGCGGGCGTAGAGGCCCGGGGTGAACTGGCCGTCGCTGTTGTCGAACACGGCGCGACCACGGATGGTGCCGGTGCGCGGGTTGACCTGGTTGTCGACGAAGTTCATCTGGCCCAGGTGCGGGTTGCCGGTCTCGTTGGTCAGGCCCAGGTACACCGGGGTGGTCTGGCCGCGCTGGCCCTGGCGGGCAAGCTGGGTGTACTTGAGGTACACGCGCTCGTCGGCGTCGAAGTAGGCGTAGACCTTGTCGGTGGAGACCACGCTGGTCAGCGGGGTGACGTCGGCGGTGACGATGTTGCCAGCGGTGAAGTCGGCACGGCTGACGCGGCCACTGATCGGCGAGGTGACCCGGGTGAAGCTCAGGTTCAGACGGGCCAGGTCGAGCTGGGCCTGGATCGCATCCACCCCGGCGCGGGCCTCGGCGGCGGCGCTGCTGCGCGATTCGGCAAGCTCGGCGGAGATGGCGTTGCTGTCGCGCAGGCGCTCGCCACGGCGGGCTTCGTTGGCGCTGCGGATGGCGGTGGCCTTGGCCTGTTGCAATTGGGCTTCGAGGCGACGAACTTCAGCCTGGAACGGGCGTGGGTCGATCTGGAACAGCAGGTCGCCTTTCTTGACCTGGGCGCCTTCGGTGAAGGCCACCAAGTCGATCTGGCCGGAGACGCGCGGGCGGACTTCCACGGTTTCCGGGGCTTCCAGGCGTCCGGTGAACTCATCCCATTCGTTGATCGGCTGCTCGATCACCTTGGCTACGCTCACCTTGGGGGCGGCGGGAGCCTGCATGGCGTCGGGGGTTTTACCGCAAGCGCTGATCACCGCCACTGCCAGGGCAGCGAGGGGATAGCGCAGGGCCTTGAATGAATATTCCATGGAGAACTCCGCCACTGTATTGATAGTGGGCGGATCATGAGTGTGTTGCGTTACAGGAACGAATCGAATGGCGCGAAGGTCATTATCACGCGGAATGATATGTCGACCCTGTTTATCGATGGCGACACATGTGGCAGTGAGGGCCGCAGTGTTCGACGTGCCCGCGACCCCCCTCACCACATGGCGAAATCAGTCCTCGAACCCTTCCAGCACGATCTTGCCCTTGGCCCGTCCACTTTCGATCAGCGCATGGGCGCGACGCAGGTTGGCGGCATTGATGGTGCCGAAATGCTCACCCAGCGTGGTCTTGAGCACACCATCGTCGATCAGTTTCGCCACCCGCTCCAGCAACTCGTGCTGCTTGATCATGTCGCTGGTCTGATAGAGCGAACGGGTGAACATCAGCTCCCAGTGCAGCGACAGCGATTTGCGCTTGAGCGGCACCACGTCGAGGCTGGCCGGATCGTCGATCAGCGCCAGCTTGCCCTGCGGGCGCAGCGCCGCGATCAGTTGCGCAAAGTGACTATCGGTGTGGGTCAGGCTGATCACCAGGTCGACCTCGGGGTAGCCAATGGCGTTCAGTTGCTCGACCAGCGGCTGGCTGTGGTCGATCACATGGTGCGCGCCCAGCTCGCTCACCCACTGACGGGTTTCGGGGCGCGAGGCGGTGCCGATCACGGTGAGGCCGGTGAGTTGGCGTGCCAGTTGAAGCAGGATCGAACCCACGCCACCGGCCGCGCCGATGATCAGCAGGCTCTGGCCGTGGCCACCGTTTTCAGGGACGCCCAGTCGGTCGAACAGCAATTCCCAGGCGGTGATCGACGTCAGCGGCAATGCTGCGGCGCTGGCGTTGTCCAGGCTGCGGGGCTTGTGGCCGACGATGCGTTCGTCGACCAGGTGCAATTGGCTGTTGCTGCCGGGGCGATCGATGGCGCCGGCGTAATAGACCTGGTCACCGGGCTGGAACAGGGTGACTTCGCTGCCGATTTCACGGACGGTCCCGACCGCATCCCAACCCAGTACCCGCGGGGCCGTCTTGCCGGCGCCGGCGCGGATCTTGGTGTCGACCGGGTTGACTGAAATGGCCTGGACCTCCACCAGCAGGTCGCGTGGGCCTGGGGTGGGGCGGGGCAGTTCGCTGTCGAACAGGGCCTGGTCGCTGTCGATGGGCAGACCGTGTTCGGTGAAGACGATGGCTTTCATGGGGGGTCCTTGGGTATCGATGAGCGATGGGCATACCTTAGCTAACGTGGTTTGGCTGAAAAACATCGTTATGGAAGTTAGACTTTCAGGGTTTTTTTGAAAGTGTGCTGTGGCAGGGCGAGCCCTGTCGCGGGCTGTCCCGCGAGAGGGCTGTTCTGCTGGCCGATCAGGCCCCGCGTGGTGGGAAGTCCACTTCGGTCCGGGCCACGTTGTTCAGGTAGTTGGTCAGGGTCAGCAGCGTCACCTGGGCGATCACGTCGACGATCCGCGCATTGTCCAGGCCACCGGCGCGCACTTCGGCCAGCACACCGTCGGGCACCTGGCCGCGGTTCAGCGTTACCGCGCGGGCAAGCACGGCCACCGGATTCAGGGTGCCGGCGCGTGCGGCCTGCATATCGGCCTCGCTCAGCCCGGACTTGCCGCCGAAGAAGCTGTGTGCGGCCACGCAGTACTCACAACCGTTGACCTGGGAAGCAGCCAGTGCCACGACCTCGCGTTCGGCCGGGGTCAGGCTGTTCTTGCCCATGGCCTGGGCCAAGGCCATGTAGCCGTTGAGTGCGGCTGGGGAGTGGGCCATGGTGGCGAAGGCGTTGGGCAGGAAGCCCAGGCCTTTTTCCACGCCTTGCAGGGCAGGGCGGGCGGCTTCAGGGGCTTGTTCGAGGGTCAGGGCGGCGATGCGAGTCATGGTGAATCTCCTGTCTGAGTGGGGAGCTTGTTGTTCAAGCTTGGGTACAGATTACCCAGCAGGAATTGCTATTCGGGTTCAGATCGTCCAGCTTATGCGACTGATCGTCTAAAGCTGGACCTGCCATGGACCGCCTCGCCACGTTGCTCAACCATTTCGACTTCCACGCCTCGACCTTCCACCAGGGCGGCTTCTGCGGCATCTCGCGCTTCGAAGGCGAGCAGCGCAGTGGTCATGTGCATCTGCTGCGCGCAGGTCGCTTGCGTTTCAGGGGGCCGGCCGGCCAGGAGCAGGTGCTGGAAGAGCCCAGCCTGATTTTGCTGGTACGCCCTCAGTCCCACCAACTGCTGGCCAGCGAGGCGGACAATGCCGAGCTGGTCTGCGCCACCTTGGATTTCACCGGCGGCCCGGACAATCCGCTGACCCGTGCACTGCCGGACGCGCTGGTAAGCCCGCTGAGCGCCCTGACCGGGCTGCAGGCCAGCAGCGACTGGCTGTTCACTGAAGCCTTCGGCGACGACTGCGGTCGCGAACTGGTGCTCAACCGGTTGTTCGAGCTGATGGTGATCCAGCTGTTGCGGCAGTTGCTCGGGGAGGGCCAGATGGCTTCGGGCATGTTGGCGGGGCTGGCGGACAAGCGCTTGTCGCGGGCGCTGGTGGCGATGCATGACGCCCCTGCGCACAGCTGGACTGTGGAGGCGCTGGCATCCTTGGCGGGGATGTCGCGGGCGAGCTTTGCCGCGCACTTTCGGACAGTGGTGGGCAGCACGCCGGGGGACTACCTGGCGGATTGGCGTATCGGCCTTGCGCAGAAGCGTATCCGCGAGGGCAGGCCGCTGGCTCTAGTGGCGGATGAGGTGGGGTATCAGAGCCCTTCGGCGCTGGCCAGAGTGTTCAGGCGCAAGACTGGGGTGAGCCCTTCACAGTGGCGGGGATAAGGTTGAGATCACGGCTGTTCTTTTCGCGGGCAAGGTTGCTCCTGCAAAGGCAAGCGAATGCCCGCGAAAAGAGCACCACCGTCATCAATGGTCCGCGACAACCTCATCCTGCGACAGCAGCGCCTTGGCCAGCTCTTCATCACTGACCTGCAACCCAGGATGGCTCTTGCGCACCTGCTCCAGCGCCGACTCCACATAGGCTCCGCGAATCGCGCCGCCACTGGCCACGAACGCAGACAGTTCGTCGCGTGCCGGGATGATCCGTTTGTCATCCTTGAATGTGGAGTAGAGCGAAGCAGAAACACCTGCCGAGGTGGCCACGTCGCCCGCGTCGACGCGGGCCAGGGCGGACCCTGCGGGGATGCACAGCAGCAGTGCCGGAACAAGCAGTGAATAACGCATGATCAGTCCTCCAGAAGCATTACAGCCCAAGGGATCTCGTGCATGCAATTAAGAGATGAGGCCATTGGCCAGAGTTCCCCCTGCCAGTAATTGCCAGACGAGCGACCGCATATCGGATGCCCGGCTTCATCAACAATTGCGGCTTACACTATCAGCATTCTTGATACTGTCAGTGCACCTGCTGTTTTGCTGAAGTTGTGACCGTAGACTCATTCGTAACCGGCCACCCGAGCCGGCTCACAACTACAAGAAGCAAGTGGAGACACGAATGAGTAGCCAAGTTTCGTTCGAAGACCTCCCACTCAGCCGTTTTCATCTCAAGACGGTGTTCAGTGGTACGGGCGGTCAATTCAGTGACGGATTCGTGCTAGGGATTATCGGCATCGCGGTCAGCATGGCGGCGGGGCCGTTGCAATTAAATGCGCTATGGATGGGTTTGCTCGGCGCGGCGTCACTGGCCGGTCTGTTTCTCGGCAGTTTGTTTGCAGGGCCCTTGGCCGATAAGTTCGGCAGGCGCCGTATCTTTGCCTGGGACATGTTGCTGTTCGCGGTTATTTCAGCTTCGCAGTTCTTCGTTACTTCCCCCGAGCAACTTCTGGCACTGCGCCTGCTGCTCGGACTGGTGCTGGGGTTCGACTATGTGGTGAGCAAGTCGCTGGTCACCGAGTTCGCCCCACGCCGTTATCGCGGGCGTTTGTTGAGTGTCCTGGCCGCCGCCTGGGCCGCAGGTTATGTCGCCGCATACCTGGTGGGCTTCGCCATTCGCGATATCGGCCCGGACGCCTGGCGCCTGATGCTGGCCTTGAGCGGCGTGCCGGCCTTGTTGATCCTGCCGTTGCGCCTGGGTGTGCCGGAGTCGCCGATCTGGCTGATGGCGCGCGGTCGCAGCGCCGAGGCGCTGACCATCGTCCAGGCCAAGTTCGGTGCGCACGTGACCTTGCCTGCCGCACCACCGACAGCGGCGCAGCAACGCGGCAGCTTCAGCGAGCTGTTCAGCCGCCGCTGGCGCAAGAACACCCTGGTCGGCTGCGTGTTCTACACCTGCCAGGTGATTCCGTTCTTCGCCTTGGGCACCTTCGCGCCGCGTGTGCTCGAAGCACTGAACGTGCAGGACAAGTTCGTCGGCGGCCTGGTCTACAACGTGCTGTTGATGCTTGGCGCATTGTTCGGCCTGCTGATCATCGACCGCATTTCGCGCCGCAGCTTCCTGATCGGCACCTTCTATCTGAGCGCCGTGGGCCTGGCCGTACTGGCCTGGGCCAGCTTCGGGGCGCTGGGCACCATCATCGCGTTTGGCTTCTTTGCTTGCGTGCTTGCGGCAGCGGTCAACCTGGAGTTCGTCTACCCGCCGGAGCTGTTCCCCACCCACCTGCGTGCTTCGGGCATCGGCCTGGCCGTGGCCGCCAGCCGCTTCGGCTCGGCGTTCGCCACCTTCCTGTTGCCGATCGCCGTGCAGCATCTGGGGGTGCACACGGCGCTGGGCGTGTGCGTCGGGGTGCTGCTGTTTGGTGGTGTGTTCTGCCACCTGTTCGCCCCGGAAACCAGCCAGGAGCGCCTGGCAGCGGTGACGCCGGACGATGGTGCCGGCAAGCCGGAAGAACGGCCGTTGAACGCCCATTGATCATCAACACGGGAGCTTGAGCATGCCTGGCAACAGACTCATCGACATGTACGCGGTCCAGGTGTTCATCGCTGTGGCCGAGGAGGGCAGCATGTCCGGTGCGGCCAGTCGCATGGGCATCTCCCAATCCGGGGTGTCGCAGTTGGTACGCCAGCTGGAGGACGATCTTGGCGTGGTGCTGGTGGACCGCACCACGCGGCCGCTGACCCTGACTACGTTCGGCCTGGCCCTGCGCAACCGGGGCGCGCTGCTCAGCGAGGAGTTGTCCAATCTCAAGGCGCAGGTGCTCGATGCCGGGCGCGGGGTCAAACCCGACCTGCGCATTGGCCTGGTCGATTCCTTCGCCGCTACCTGTGGTTCGATGTTCACCCGCCAGATGCTTGGCCAGGTCACGCAGTTGTCGGTGCGCACCGGCCTCAGCCCGCAGCAGGGCGAGTCGTTGCTGCGCCGCGACCTGGACCTGATCGTCACCAGCGATCCGCTGATGGATGCCAACGACGTGATCCGCTATCGCTTGTTCACCGAGCGCTATTTCGTGATTACGCCCAAGGCGCTGGGGCGAGAGCTGCACAGCCTCGACGATGTGCGGGCGCTGGCCAATGTGTTGCCGGTGGTGCGTTTCAATCGCCTGTCGCAGGTCGGCCTGCAGATCGAGCGGCACCTGCGCGGCCTCAATGTGCGAGTGCCCAACCGCCTGGAGCTGGACAACGCCGACGCCCTGACCGCGATGGTCGCCGAAGGCATCGGCTGGGCGGTGACCAGCCCGATGTGCTTTCTGCAGGCCATGCCCTGGGTCGACAACGTCACCGCGCACCTGACGCCTGAGCTGAGCCTGGAGCGCTCGCTCTATCTGGTGGCGCGGCGCAACGAATACGGCGCCTTCTTCGCAGATGCCTGCGAGTCGGCGCGTGCTGTCATCCTCGATGCCTTCCTGCCGCGGCTTGTGGCGCTGGGCAAGGGCGTCGAGGCATTAGTCAAATTCGAAGAGGGAAATACCCGTGAGTACTTTTGATCGCCTCGATGCACGCGTCGAGCAGGACTATGTGGGCGAAGTGCGCATTGGCGCCGACAAACTCTATGGCGTGAACTCGCTGCGCGGCTTCGACAACCTGAGCGTGTCGCCGCTGAGCATCGCCCATTACCCGGCCTTTCGTGATGCCTTTGCCCAGTGCAAGTGGGCTGCAGCGCTGGCCAACCATGAATGCGGCGTGATTGCCCAGGCCCAGGCCGACGCCATTGCCCAAGCTTGCCAGGCGGTGATGGCCGGTGCATGCGACGACTCGCTGATCGTCGATCTGCTGGAGGGCTCAGGCGGCACCTCGACCAACATGAACTTCAACGAAGTCATCGCCAACCGTGCCCAGCAGTTCCTCGGCCATGCGCCGGGCAGCTATGAGGTGGTTCACCCCAACGACCACGTCAACATCTCCCAGTCCACCAACGACGTGTACCCGGCGGCATTGAAGATCGCCACCCACGCCATGCTTGCCGGGCTGATCGAGCAGGTGCGCCTGCTGGCCCAGGTGTTCGATGCCAAGGCGCTGCAGTTCGCCGATATCCTGCACTTGGGCCGCACCTGCCTGCAGGACGCCCAGCCCATGCGTCTGGGGCAGTTGTTCGGGGGGTACGCCGCGCTGACTCACCGCTTGGCCGACGAACTGGTTGCCCTGCGTGAAAAGCTGCACACACTGCCTTTGGGCGGCACCGCCATCGGCACCGGTTTCGGCGCGCCGAAGGCTTACCGCGCGGCGGTCTACCGGCATCTGGTGAAGATCACCGGTGTCGCCTACCAGGCGCCAGCCAACCCCTTCGATGCGATGCAGAACATGGATGTGTTCGGCCGCGTATCTGGTGAGCTGCGTACCTGCGCCACCTCGCTGGCGAAAATCGCCGCCGACCTGACCAAGCTATCGTCGGGGCCGGTGGGCGGCATGGGCGAACTCAAGCTGCCCGAAGCCCAGGCCGGCTCCTCGATCATGCCCGGCAAGGTCAATCCGGTGCTGCCGATGGCGATGATCCAGCTGAGCTTCGCGATCATCGGCAACGATGTGGCAGTGGCTCAGGCAGTGCAGTACGGCGAGCTCGAGATCAACCATTTCGAGCCGGTGGTGGCCTCGCGAGTGTTCGACAGCATCACCTTGCTCACTCAGGGCATCCAGCGTTTTCGTGAAAAGTGCGTGGCCGGCATCCAGGCTGACCAAGCCCGCAACCTGGCGCATTTGACCGATTCGATGGCGGTGGCGACGGCCCTGGTGCCGCGCCTGGGTTATGCCCAGGTCAGCAAACTGGCGCGTCAGTCGGTGCGTGAAGGGCGCTCGCTGCTGGCGATCCTGGCCGAGTCCGGTGTGATGACCGAGGCGCAGGCCATGGCAGCGATCGAGCAGGCGTCGTATCCGGTGTTCGAGCAGCGTTGATTGATGAATCCGCACCTGCAGACAGGTCACCACCTGCTGCAGGCGCGGCGGTTCGGCGCCTCGACTGCCCGCGAAGGCGCCGGAACGCCCGATACAGCGCGCGAAGGATTGAAAGTTGTGTGTTACCAGAGAACTTCTGTTGGTCGGTTGTTGAGTTTCAAACAGCGGTCGTTATATCGAAATGCCCGAATCAAAGCTGAATTTTCTGGTGTGGCCTTGAACTGTTGTTTATTGAACAGTGGGTTGTACAAATAGCCCGTCATCCAACACGTGAATCGCTGAAATAGTGTATTCAGTGCCTTGGCACAACAACTGCAATAACCCCATTTGAATACCCGACCGTACTTCGTGAACAACAGCGAAATACGGTCCTATCTATAAACGGGGAGTATCAGTAGTGCGTGCGAAAGTCCGATTTTCCGCTCAGCCGCGTTTCAGCCTGGTGACCGCCGCCAGCCTGCCGTTGTTACTGGCCGCCTTCAGCCCGGCAACGCTGGCCGCCGAGGAATCCACCTTGGGCACGGTGACGGTCACCGGCGCTGCGGCAACCGGCGCCCAGCAGGACCAGAAGCGTCTGCAGAAGGTTGCTGGCAATACGGCGGTGGTCGACAACCGCAAAGTCGAGCAGGGCCGTGCGGCCAACGCCGAGGACGTACTGGCGCTGCAGCCCGGTGTGTTCGCCCAGGGCACCAGCGGTACTGCTGCTAACAAGATCTCGATCCGCGGCTCGGGCCTCAACACCTTCTACCAAGGCTACGTACTGGGCACCAAGTTCCTCTTCGACGGCCTGCCGATCACCGGTCCCGGTGGCACCCAGGAAGACTTTCTCGACATGCAGGCGGTGGATCACACCGAGGTGCTCTACGGCGCCAACGCTTACGAGTACGGCGCGTTGGCGCTGGGCGGGGCGATCAACATGGTGAGCAAGACCGGCCGCACCGACCCCGGCAACTACGCGCGCTTCGAAGTCGGCAGCTATGGCTACCGCAAGCAGCAACTGAGCACCGGTGGAGTGGTGGGCGACAGCGATTACTACATCAACGTGCTGCACAACGAGCGCGACGGCTACCAGGACCACGCCAGCAACGAAGGCCGTGGCATCGCCGCCAACTTCGGCCACGTGTTCAGCCCCAAGCTGCAGACCCGTGTGTTCTTCAAGTACCGCGAAGAGCAATTGATCAACGGCAACACCCTGACCCGCGCACAGCTCAAGCATGATCCGCGCAGCAATCTGGTGCCCACCGGGCGGCGCAAGGACGGCACCACCTTCATCGGCAACAAGACCACCTACACCTTCGACGATGGCGCCAGGCTCGAAGTCGGCGCGTCGTACAACAACTACCCGCTGCTCAATGGCTGGCGTTATGCCGTGGCGCCGCAGGATTGGCGCTCGAAGGATATCAACCTGACCCTGCGCTACCTGCGTACCGGCGACACCTTCCTCGGCTTGCCCAGTGACAGCAGCGTGATCTTCAGCAACACCCGCGCCTACCTGGCCGATGTCAAGGCGCACAGCCGCGCCACCGGGCTCAAGACCCAGGAAACCAACTACACCGGTTCGCGCGATACCGTGCTGACCCTGGCCAACGAGCTGCAACTGGCCGATGACCTGTGGTTGTCGTCGGGGCTCTCGTTCGTCAACATCCGCCGCAAGGGCGAGATCGAGGCGAGCACCCTGACCGCGGCCAACCCCAGCAACTTCCCCACCCGCGTCGAGTACGTCGAGAACGACCTGGCGCCGCGCCTGGGCCTGCGCTACCAGATCAATCCCGAATTCCAGTTGTTCAGCAACGTCAGCCGCAGTATCGACCCGCCGGTGACCTGGCAACTGGGCAGCACCAGCAATCCTTTCCTCTACGATGTCCGGCCGCAGAAGGCCACCACCTTCGAGGTGGGGGTGCGCGGCAACCACGGGATCTTCGATGGCAGCCTGACCCTGTACCGCTCCTGGGTGCAGAAAGAGCTGTTGACCGTGGTCGTGCAACAGGCAACCGCCACCCAGGACCAGCTCACGGCCACCTCCAACGCCAGCCCGACCCTGCATCAAGGCATCGAGGCGGGGCTCAATGCGTTGCTGTGGACCGGTGCCAACGGCGACACGCTCGACCTGCGCCAGGCCTACACCCTCAACGACTTCAAGTATCGCCACGACGAACGTTTCGGCGACAACGAGCTGCCCGGCCTGCCGCGCCAGGTCTACCAGGCCGAGCTCGCCTATCGCCAGGCCAGTGGTTTCTACGCCTCGCTCAACCTGCGTGCGGCGTCGAGCTACTACATCGACTACGCCAACACCTGGCAGACCCCGTCGTACCTGTTGTGGGGCGCCAAGTTCGGCTACCAGGCGCCAAGCCGCAAGTGGGAGGTGTTCGCCGACCTGCGCAACCTCACCAATCAGCGCTATGCCAGTGCCACCAACACAGCCTATGACGCAGGCGGGCGCGATTCTGCGAATTTCTACCCAGGGGACGCGTTCAACGTGACCACTGGCGTTGCCTTCCGATTCTGAGTGCACGGAGAGCCTCATGAGCACAGATGTAGCGCAGATGAGCCTGGGCATGAACATCCTGGGGTTCGGCGCCCACGCCGGAGCGTGGCGCCAGGGCGAGGCGGCCATCGACGCCTATGTCGATGTCGCCTACTACCGCGATATTGCCCGGATTTCGGAAAAGGGTTGTCTGGATGCGGTCTTTCTCGCGGACGGCCCGGCGTTGCCCGGCGATGTCGCCAGCCAGCCGGGTGGACGGCTGGAACCGACCCTGCTGCTGACCGCCTTGGCCGCCGCCACCGAGCGCATCGGGGTGATCGCCACCTGTTCGAGTACCTACAACGAACCGTTCAACCTGGCCCGGCGCATCGCCTCGCTGGATCACATCAGCGGTGGGCGTGCGGCATGGAACGTGGTCACCAACGCCGGCGACGCCGCCGCGCAGAATTTCGGCCTGGCGGGTGCGCCGCTGCATGTCGATCGCTATGGCCGCGCCGAGGAATTTCTCGAGGTGACGCTCAAGCTGTGGGACAGCTGGGAAGAAGACGCCGTGATCGGTGACCGGGCAGGAGGGCGCTTCGCCGACCCGGACAAGGTCCACACCCTCGACTTCAAGGGGCGGCACTTTCAGGTCAAAGGTCCGCTGAACCTGCCACGCTCGCCCCAGGGGCGTCCGGTCCTGGTCCAGGCGGGTTCCTCCGAAGGCGGCAAGGCGCTGGGGTCGCGCTATGCCGATGCGATCTTCACCACCCAGACCACCTTGCCTGACGGGCAAGCCTTCTACCGGGAGATGAAAGCCCGCGCCAAGGCCTGGGGGCGAGACCCGAGGCACCTGAAGATCATGCCGGGGCTGTCGACGGTGATCGGCAGCACCGAGGCCGAGGCCCATGCGCGTTTCGACGAGCTCAACGCCTGGCATGGCGAGCATGGCCTGTTGCAGCAAGTGGCCGGACGCATCGGTATCGATGCCCGCGAGCTGGACCCGGATGCACCCTTGCCCTGGGCCAGGATCGGCCCGGTGGCAGCGTTCGAGCAGGGCTCCCATGGCTTTCTCGAGGCGCAGCTGAACCTGGCCCGGCGCGAAAACCTGACCATCCGCCAGTTGTCACGACGCATCCTGGTGGGCCATCGGCTGGCGGTCGGCACCCCTGAGCAGGTCGCCGACACTCTGGCCGAGTGGTTCCTGGCCGGGGCGGGAGATGGTTTCAACATCATGCCCGACATGTTTCCTTCAGGCGCGCGGGTGTTCGTCGAGGAAGTGGTGCCGTTGCTGCAGCGGCGCGGATTGTTTCGACGCGAATACCAGGGCAGCACGCTGCGCGAGCACCTTGGCCTGCCCAAGGCAGTGAACCAGTTCTCGTTGCGGACATGACCCCCGATAAAGGGGAATTGCAGTGGGGAATCGCCCCCACTGCGATCCCTTTGGACATATAAGCTACTGAAAGAACAAGATTTTTTCCCATGGCATGACCCTTGCTCCGGCACCTCGCAGAGTCCCTGTGTCCCCGGAGGTGCAGCATGAAGACCCCGCCCAAAGGCTCCATCCTGACGTCACTCGCCCTGGCCGTGCTGGCCTGGCAGGCCACTGGCGAAGCGGCCGTGCAGTGCCAGCGCACCCTGGTGGCCAATGTGGTGGCGTTGGACCAGCCGTTGATGTTCAACCGCCTGGGCGCGCAGAACGCCAATGGCATGATGTTCGCCCTGCGCCACGATGTGGTCGATGAGCATCACGTTCCGCTGAGCCAGGGCGGCGCTGCGGTGCCGGGCAAGGTCACCCTGCGCCCGGACAAACGCCCGCGCCCGATCGTGCTGCGGGTTGCCGCAGGCGACTGCCTGACGGTCAACCTCACCAACTTGCTCGCTTACCAGGCCAATCCCAACAAGCACGGCATTCACCCCGAGGAAGCCGAGGGCGAGGAGGGCGAAGAGGTCGAGCTACCTGAAGTCGAGGACGACGAACACTTCGTGGCCGACGAACAGGTCAGCGATCGCCATGTCGGCTTCCAGGTCAATGGCATGCAGGCGGTCAACAGCATCGCCGACATCGCCGCCAATACCGGGCGCAACGCCAACTTCCTGATCGCCCCGGGCGGCACCCGCAGCTACACGCTCTACGCCGAGCGCGAGGGCGCCTTTGCCGCCTCCAGCCGTGGCGCGCCCTTTGGCGGTGAAGGCAATGCCGGGAATGTCGCCAATGGTTTGTTTGGCCAGGTGGTGGTGGTGCCCAAGGCCGGACGGACCTATCGCAACACCCTGACCGAAGAGGAAATGCGCCTGGCCACCTCAGGCCGTACCGCCACCGGCCAGCCAGTGATCGACTACGAGGCACGTTATCCGCAGGTCCAACCGTGGATCGCCGAAGGCAAGGCCGGCAAACCGATCATTGCCATGGTCGATGGCAACGAGATCCTCAGCAGCGAAACCGATGCCATCGTCATGGGCCCCAACCCCGATGGCAGCTTCCCGCGCGCGACCTACCCGCTGGAAAGCGTCGGCAAGCGCAACCCGGCATTGCCCAACCGCCTCGAAGCCTTCCGTGATTTCGCTTCGCAGTTCGCCGACGAGGTGGCCGGTACCCAGGCCTTCCCGGGTTACTGGGCGGACCCGGTGATGGGGCATGTGCTGGAGCCGGCACGTGACTCGTTCATGATCAACTACGGCTCCGGCGGCATGGGCGCCGAGGTGGTGGCCAACCGTCTGGGCGTCGGGCCGATGCACGACTGCCTGTCGTGTGCCTACGAGGAGTTCTTCCTCAGCGCCCATACCGTCGGCGATATCGGCACCCTGGTGGATGTTCCGGCCAACGTCGGCCTCGAGCACATCCGCCCTGGCGAAGTGCCGCCGGCCAGCGCCACAGGGGTGAAGGCGAGCATGGCCCTGTACCCGGCCGAGCCGTCCAACGTGCACCACAGCTATATCGGTGACTTCACCAAGTTCCGCAACACCCACAACGGCCACGAGCAGCACATCTTCCACCTGCACGGCCACCAGTGGCTGTTCAACCCCAACGACGACAATTCGGACTATATCGACGCCCAGGGCATCGGCCCGGGGGTCGGCTACACCTATGAAATCGCCAATGGCGGTTCGGGCAACCGCAACCGCGTGGCGGGCGATGCGATCTATCACTGTCACTTCTATCCGCACTTTGCCCAGGGCATGTGGGCCATGTGGCGGGTGCACGATGTGTTCGAGCCCGGCACACGCCTGGCCGTGAGTGGTGACAGCGAGAATGGCTTCCACGCTACGCCGTTCGCCTTGCGCAATGGCAAGCCAGCCAGCGGAGCCCGGGCGCTGCCCGACGGCGAGATCGTCGCCGGTACGCCGATTCCGGCGGTCGTGCCGCTGCCAGGCAAGGCCATGGCGCCGATGCCGGGCAAGGTGACGGTGGTGCCGAAACTGGCCGAGACCCTCGTCGCCGAACAGGGTGACGACGAAGCTCAAGAGGAGGGTGGCGATGACCATGGGCAGGGCGCCAGCGCGCCACGGGCCGTGGGGTCGCTGGCCCTGGTCGATCGCAGCGAAACCAATCGCAATGCCGACGGAACCCTGAAGAACCCCGGCTATCCGTTCTGGGTCGGTGGCATGGAAAGCAGTGTCGGTCAGCGTCCGCCAACCCCACCGCTGGACATGCTCGACCCGGCCCTGGCTCGCCAGCTCAAGGACAGCGGCAAGGCACTGTGGGCCAACCTGGACCCCAACCAGGTCGATGGCTGGGACGGCGGCCTCGGTCGCCATGCGCTGGACGGCGTATCGGCGGGCGGCGAGGCGGTGACCACCACCACCAAACTGGATTTCTCCAAGGTGGTGCACAAGGCCAAGCCGATCTACCTGCCCGAGGAGGGCACCGAGGTCGAACAGGCCGCCATGCAGTTCCACGCCAAGGCCGAGCACCCAAGCTTCGCCCTGATACCCGGCAGTGCACCGGTGGCCAAGGCCTTCCGTACCAACGGCGCCTTGCCCACCGCAGGCGCGCCATTCTACGAACCCTGCATGGATGATCGCGGCAAGCGCCTGACCCAATCCTCCGGGGGGGGTGAATTCGCCAGCGGCGAGAGCCTCACCGGCATGAGTTTTCGCGGCGCCTCGACCTTCACCGCCGACCGTCCGCGCGTCTACAAGGCCGCCAATATCCAGTTCGATGCGGTGTACAACAAGGTCGGCTACCACTTCCCGCAGGCGCGCATCCTGGCCCTGTGGGAAGACGCCTGGCCGGTGATCACCAAGCAGCGCCCACCGGAGCCGCTGGTGATGCGCATGAACACCTTCGATTGCACCCAGTACGTGCACACCAACCTGATCCCCTCGTTCTACGAAATGGACGACTACCAGGTGCGCACCCCGACGGACGTGATCGGCCAGCACATCCACTTGCCCAAATGGGACCTGACCGCCGCCGACGGCTCTGCCAATGGCTGGAACTACGAAGATGGCATTCTCTCGCCCGGCAGCGTGGTCGAGCGCGTGGATGCCATCCGCGCCTACAACGGCTGCAGCGAGGGCGATGCCCGCGATGGCTCGGCGGCCTGCCCGAAAGCACGCCAGCATCCGTACTTCGGCCGCTTCGGCCGGGCAGACTGGCTCGGCGCGCGCACGGCCATGCAACGCTGGTTCGCCGATCCTCTGATCAACGTGTACAACGTCGACCGTGGCCTGGGCACCATCTTCACCCACGACCACCTCGGCCCATCGACCCATCAGCAGTTGGGCCTGTATGCCACCGTGCTGGCAGAACCCGCAGGCTCCACCTGGTACCACGCCGAAACCGGCGAGCAGTTGTACAACCCGGCCCTGCGCCAGGATGGCGGGCCGACTTCGTGGCAGGCCGTGATCCAGACCGGCGACCACGATGGCGACGGGCGCAACGACAGCTACCGCGAGTTCTTCCTCGAGTACAGCGACTTCCAGCATGCCTATGAAGCGGGTGTGTACGTGGGGGCCGGCCCCGATGGCGTGCCTAACGGCCAGGCGTATCCGGCCACCGCCGACAGCTTCCGCTACGCCATCAACCCGCCGGTGCGGCAGAAGGCGTCGAACCTGTTGGAGGCGGTGGTCGAGTCGCGCGGCGGGCTGAGCCCAGGCTGTCCGACCCGGCCGTGCCCACAGGCGATTTCGGTGGATGATCCGGGGATGTTCGTCGTCAACTACCGCAACGAACCGCTGGCCCTGCGTGTGTTCGACCCCAACAAGGTCGGCCCGGACGGCAAGCGCGGCATGCAGGCCGACGGCCTGGGTGGCGACCTGGCCTATGCCCTGCAGACCCGCACCGACCGGGCGATTCCAGCGATGAACCTGGCGCCCTCGGCAATCACCTCGGCGATCGGCCCTACTGGCGGCACCACGCTGTTCCCGCCGCACATCAACAAGGGCACCGAGCCAGGCGATCCGTTCACCCCGATGCTGCGCACCTATTCCGGCGACAACGTGCGCTTGCGCATGCACGCTGGTGGGCATGAAGAGGAGCACAACGTGACCCTGCATGGCGTGAAGTGGCTGCAGAACGGTTCAGGTTTCGGCAGCAGCTCCAACTCGGGGTGGAAAGCCTCGCAGATGGTGGGTATCTCCGAGCAGATGGGTTTCATGGCACCGGTGTCGATGATCTCAAGCTCCGCCGCCACCAACGGCGACTACCTGTATTCGCTGGATGCGGCGCTGGAGGGTTACTGGAACGGCATCTGGGGGGTAATGCGCAACTACACGGCGCAGCGGCCAGACTTGATTGCTCTGCCGAACAACCCGCAACCGGTGGCCATGCGCAACACCGTGAACTTCGACGGCATCTGCCCGAAAACCACGACCAATGCCAATGGCATCGGCACCCGGCCGACGGTCAAGCGCAGCTATGAAGTGGTTGCCGCGCTGGCCAATGACATTCTGGAGAACCGCCAGGGTGTCAGCATCAGCGATCCGGCGTGGGTCAACCAGCACGTCGGCGGGCCGTTGAAGAGCAACGGCGGGACCTTGGTGTTCAACAGTCGGCGCACCAGCATTTCATTGGCAACCGTGACCGACGAGGAGGACGGCACGACCTTCACCCTGGGCGGCCACAGTGCGCCGCTGCATGACCCGACGGCGGTGCTGTATGTGCGCAAGGCCGACCTCGATGCCGTGACCGGCAAACTCAAGCCAGGTATTCCAGTAGAACCCTTGGTACTGCGTGCCAGTGCGGGGGATTGCATCAGCATCACCCTGGAGAACCGCCTGCCGCTGATGATGCCGGACCTGCCCAGTACGGCGGTGATGCAGAACGTGGTCAAGCGTGATCGCAATGCCAGCGAGGGCTCCACGGCCTTCAACAACAACCTGATGCGCCCGTCCAGCCATGTTGGCTTGCATGCGCAGTTGCTGGCGTACGACATCACCAAGTCCGATGGCGCCAACGTCGGCCTCAACCCCGTGCAGACTGTCCCGCCACGGGCGGGCAACAGTGGGACGTACCCGAGCAAGGTGTATCAGTACTACGCCGGGCATCTGGAGCGCGAGGGCAAGCCGGTGCTGCAACTGGGGCGTACGGTGGACAACATCAACACCACCGCCATCGAGTTCGGCGGGCTCAACCTGACCCCGGCGGACTTCATCAAGCAGCCTCAGAAAGGTCTTGTTGGCGCCATGAGCGTCCTTCCACAGACCGCCACCTGGACCGAAGACAGCGCCAGCCGCGCCCAGGCCACGGTCAAGGTCAGCGGCCAGGCCGACTACCGTGACCTGGTGACGGTATGGCAACGCTCGCTGAACATGCGCTGGGCCGATGGGCGTCCTGTGGAGGGGATCGCCACCGAGGGCAATGGCGTGCCGGGTGATCCGAAAGACAATGGCAACATGGCCATCAACTACAAGACCGAGCCCTTGTGGTTGCGCTTCGGCCTGGCACCGGACGCCCCCTTCGGCCACGCCGATGGTCATGGCTTCGCCGATGTCCCCAACGCCCATATGGCCTACAGCAACGCCCTGGTCAACGGCGATCCGCAGACACCGGTGCTTTGGGCCAAGCCCGGTCAACCGCTGCGCAGCCATGTGCTGATGCCCAGTGGTGGTAGCCGCGGTATCACCTACCAGCTCGACGGGCACCTGTGGCCGCTGCATGCCTACCAGGCCGAGAAGAACGACCTGGACGGCTACCCTATGGGCCTGCCGGGCATCGGTTCGGTGCGCTTCGGCTACAACCCGATGGCGATGTACATCGGCGCGCAGGAGAGCGTGCTGCCGGCGGCGCACTTCAGCTTCATGCTGCCCAGCGCGGGTGGTGCCAACGCGGTGCCGGGGGACTACCTGTTCCGCGACTACGCCGCCTACGGCAATACCGCCGGGTTATGGGGGATCCTGCGGGTGACCAACGAAGCGCCACCGACCACTGCACCAGCACAGTAACCAGGGTGTGCGGCCCCGCTGCCAGGCAACCGGCAGCGGGGCCGTTTCACATCAGCGGATGCAGGGCGCGAAAGGTCTGTGCTTCTTCCACCAGCCAGTCATGCACTGCGCGGGCGCCGGGTTGGGTCAGGCCACCAGGCGGGTAGAGCAGTACATAACGCTTGTGATTGGGGATCGGTACACCGAACGGAACGATCAGCGTGCCGCGCTCGAGTTCGTCGTTGAGCAAGGTCCGCCGTGCAATCGCAACGCCGATACCGGCAATCGCCGCCTCGATGGTCAGGTGATTGCGGTTGAAGGTGTGGCCGCGTCGTACGTTCAGGCCACCCGCACCGATACCGTCAAGGTAGAACTCCCACTCCGCGTACTCCGAACTGCCGCGCCAGGCCGTGATGTCGTGCAGCAGCGGGTAGTGCACCAGATCGGCCGGGCCGTGCAGGGGCGGGCGACCGCGCAGCAGGGCCGGGGAGCAGACCGGGAAGATCTGTTCGTCCAGCAGTGGGGTCGAGAGCATTCCAGGATAGCTGCCGTCGTTGAGGTCGATCGCCAGGTCGAAATCGCCGTCGTGCAGGGCCTGTTTGCTGTCCTCGGCCACCAGGCGCAGCTCGATGTCCGGGTAGCGCTGCTGGAAGCGCGGCAGGCGCGGGGTCAGCCATTTGGCGAGGAACGAAGGGATCGAGCGCAGGCGCAAGGTACCGCGAATTTCGCCGGCGTCCAGACGCAGCAGTTCAGCTTCGATGCTGCCATAGGCCTCGGCCACGGTCTGCGCCAGGCGCTGTCCCTCGGCTGTCAGCTCCACGCCACGGGCACGGCGCAGGAACAGGGCGAAGCCCAGGCGCTCTTCAAGCTGGCGCATCTGCTGGCTGACCGCCCCGGGGGTGATGTGCAGCTCTTCGGCACAGCGGGTGAACGACAGGTGCCGCGCGGCACAGGAGAACACATGCAACCAGACGAACACCTGGCCGTTGAGCTGCCCTTTCATTGTTTAGTCCTGCTAAAGGCTTGCTTAGGAATTTTCGTTGGTCATCGCCAGGCGAGCGCGGCAGTATCGCGCAAATTCGCAGTACCCATCAATTTTTCCGGAGGGCCGCGCAGCGGCGAGTAACGTCGCGGCGGTCAGGCATTAGCATGGCTATCAGTGTTTTCGACCTCTTCAAGATCGGCATCGGGCCGTCCAGTTCCCACACCGTGGGGCCCATGCGTGCCGCCGCCACCTTCGCCCGGTTGCTGCGCGAGCGCGGCCTGCTGGCCCAGGTGCAGCGGGTCGAGGTGCGCCTGTATGGCTCGCTGTCGGCCACCGGCGTCGGTCATGCCACCGATCGCGCCTGCCTGCTCGGCCTGATGGGCCAGTGGCCGGACCGCATCGACCCGCACAGCATCGAGCCGCGCATCGACCAGTTGATGCAGGAGCAGTGCCTGATGCTCGATGGCTCGCACCCGGTGGCGTTCCAGTACAGCCGCGACATGCGCCTGCTCGACGAAAACCTGGACTATCACCCCAATGCCATGAGCCTGGAAGCGCTGGACGGGCAGGGCAGCCTGCTGACCCAGACCTACTACTCCGTGGGTGGCGGCTTCATCATCGAGCAAGCTGAAATCGATGCCCCGGTCAGTCGCGTCGCGCAGGTCGAGTTGCCCTACGAGTTTTCGTCAGGCGCCGAGCTGCTGGCGTTGTGCAAGACCCATGGCTTGACCGTGGGCCAGTTGATGATGGCCAACGAACTGGCCTGGCGCAGCGAAGATGAGATCCGCAGCGGCTTGCTGAATATCTGGGCGGCCATGCGCGAGTGCGTCGACAACGGCCTGCGCAATGAAGGCATCTTGCCTGGAGGGCTCAAGGTCAAGCGCCGGGCTGCGCGTCTGCATCGCAGCCTGCAGGAGTTGGGCAAGCCCAACGTGATCGGCTCGACCCTGAGCGCGATGGAGTGGGTCAACCTGTTCGCCCTGGCGG
Organism: Pseudomonas wayambapalatensis; assembly: GCF_049942315.1. Lineage (NCBI taxonomy): Bacteria > Pseudomonadati > Pseudomonadota > Gammaproteobacteria > Pseudomonadales > Pseudomonadaceae > Pseudomonas > Pseudomonas wayambapalatensis. The sequence continues at coordinate 40,987 of NZ_JBNFMU010000228.1, read as the reverse complement.
TCAACGAAGAGAACGCCGCGGGCGGGCGCATGGTCACGGCACCGACCAATGGTGCGGCCGGCATCATCCCGGCGGTGTTGCACTACTACATGAAGTTCAACCCGGGCGCCTGTGATGACGACGTGGTGGCCTTTCTGCTGGCAGCGGCGGCGGTCGGCATCCTGTGCAAGAAAAACGCATCGATCTCCGGCGCCGAAGTGGGTTGCCAGGGGGAGGTCGGTTCGGCCTGCTCCATGGCCGCTGCAGGCCTTGCCGAAGTGCTCGGCGCCACGCCGCCGCAGCTGGAAAACGCCGCTGAAATTGCCCTGGAGCACAACCTCGGCCTGACCTGCGATCCGGTCGGCGGTCTGGTCCAGGTGCCGTGCATCGAGCGTAATGCCATCGCCGCCGTGAAGGCGATCAACGCCGTACAGATGGCCTTGCGGGGTGATGGCGAGCATTTCATCTCCCTCGATCGGGTGATCCGCACCATGCGCGACACCGGCGCGGACATGCACGCCAACTACAAGGAAACTTCGCGCGGCGGCCTGGCCGTCGCCTTCGTCGAGTGTTGAGTCGCCCTGTTCGCAACCCAGCCCTGAAGGCGCAACTGCGAACACGGGCGTAGCCCATGCCAGGCAGCGGTGTCTTTTTCGCGGGCAAGCCCGCTCCTACAGGTATCGCGTCGGTGCAGAGGACCGAGCACAGGCGCTCAAGGAGCCCGACTCAACACGCCTGAATCCACCTGCAACACCCGCTTCACCGAGCAACAAAAACAACTACAAAGGCGAAACCCATGACTGATGTACACAACACCACGACCGTTCGTGCGGATTCGGCTGCGCCGGCTTCGACCACAGCCACGCGCAGCTGGAACCGCCACGACACCACCTGGGCCCTGGGCCTGTACGGCACCGCCATCGGCGCCGGCACCCTGTTCCTGCCGATCAATGCCGGGGTAGGGGGCTTCTGGCCGCTGTTGATCCTCGCGCTGCTGGCTTTCCCGATGACCTTCTATGCGCACCGTGCGCTGACCCGCTTCGTGCTGTCCGGGCGCCGTGGCGGCAACGAAGACATCACCGAGGTGGTCGAGGAGCATTTCGGTGTGGGCGCCGGCAAGCTCATCACCTTGCTCTACTTCCTGGCGATCTTCCCCATCCTGTTGGTCTACAGCGTGGCCTTGACCAACACTCTCACCAGTTTCCTCGAACACCAGCTGCACGTGACCGCGCCGCCGCGTGCGCTGTTGTCGCTGCTGTTGATCGCCGGCCTGATGGTGGTGGTGCGCTGCGGCCAGCAGATCATCGTCAAGGTCATGAGCGTGCTGGTCTATCCCTTCGTCGCCTCGCTCCTGCTGCTGGCCCTGAGCCTGATCCCCAACTGGAACGGCGCCTTCTTCGCCCAGGCCAGCGAAGGCCTGAGCGCCTCCAGGCTGCTGCTGACCCTGTGGCTGGCGATTCCGGTGATGGTGTTCTCGTTCAACCACTCGCCGATCATCTCGGCCTTCGCCGTCGACCAGAAGCACCGCTACGGCGCCGACGCCGACCGCAAGAGCGGCCGCACCCTGGCCACCGCCCACCTGATGATGGTGCTGACGGTGATGTTCTTCTGCTTCAGTTGCGTGCTGGCCCTGAGCCCGGCCGACCTGGCTGCGGCCAAGGTGCAGAACATCTCGATCCTGTCGTACCTGGCCAACCACTTCCAGACCCCGGTCATCGCTTTTGTCGCGCCCCTGATTGCTCTGGTGGCGATCACCAAATCGTTCCTGGGCCACTACATCGGTGCCAGCGAAGGCTTCCAGGGCATGATCGTCAAGAGCCTGCGCAGCCGCGGTAAAAGCTGGTCGGCCAAGCGCCTGGAGCGTGTCACGGCGCTGTTCATGGTGCTGGGTTGCTGGATCGTGGCGACCCTCAACCCGAGCATCCTCGGCCTGATCGAAAGCCTCGGTGGCCCGGTGCTGGCCTGCCTGCTGTTCCTGATGCCGATGTATGCAGTGCGCAAGGTGCCTTCGCTGCGCAAGTACTCGGGCGCGCTGTCGAACGTCTTCGTCGTGCTGGTGGGGTTGATCACCCTGTCGGCGATCTTCTACGGCTTCGTTGCCTGAGGCCATGCTCCACGATTCGTGTTGCTTCGCTCTGCATTTGCGTTCTTGATGCCTTTGGTGCCGCAGCTATGCTCGGCACCTGGAGGGTCGCCTTGCGGCCTGAGTGCACACGAAACGGAGTGATTGGCATGTTCCAGGGTTTCAAGAAAGCCTTCCAGCACGTCGAAGGTATCGAGATCGCCTACCGTATCGGCGGCAAGGGGCCGGCGTTGCTGCTGTTGCACGGCCACCCGCAGACCCATGTGATCTGGCACAAGGTGGCCGAGAAGCTGGCCGAGCATTTCACCGTGGTCGCCGCTGACCTGCGCGGCTACGGCGATTCGGCCAAGCCTGAGGCCGACGACCGGCATGAGGCGTATTCCAAGCGCCGCATGGCGGCCGATATGGTCGGGCTCATGCAGGCCCTGGGCTTCGAGCAATTCGCCCTGATGGCCCACGACCGCGGCGCGCGGGTCGCGCACCGCCTGGCGCTCGACCACTCCCAGCGCCTCAACCGCCTGGTGCTGCTGGACATCGCCCCGACCCTGGCGATGTACCGCCAGACCAACGAAGCTTTCGCCCGTGCCTACTGGCACTGGTTCTTCCTCATCCGCCCGGCGCCGCTGCCTGAAACCTTGATCGAAGCCAACCCGGAAGGTTACCTGCGCAGTGTCATGGGCGGGCGCAGTGCCGGCCTTGCGCCGTTCACCGACGAGGCGTTCGCCGAGTACCGTCGCTGCCTGTCGCTACCGGGCGCGGCGCATGGCGTGTGCGAAGACTATCGGGCCGCTGCAGGCATCGACCTGGAACATGACCAGGCCGATATCGATGCCGGGAACGCTGTGAAGACCCCGCTGCTGGTGATGTGGGGCCGTGACGGCGTGATCGGCAAGTGCTTCGACCCGCTTAAGGAGTGGCGTGCCTGTGCCGAGGACGTGCGCGGCAACGAGCTGCCCTGTGGTCACTACATTCCCGAAGAAGCCCCGCAAGCCCTGCTCGAGCAAGCCCTGCCGTTCCTGCAGCACGCCTGATACGACCTGACCTGTCCTGGACGACATCAACATCTACAGGAGCCTCGCTGTGCTGTTTCCAACGGTCGCGAAAGACTGACCCGGCGCCGTTTACTGGCCCTTCTTGCGCAGCTCCACGACACTGCGGCGCATGTCGCTGGCCCAGCCATCGAGCACCGGCTTGACGTTCTCCAGCTTGAGCTGCGCGGTGTCGTTCTCCAGCGCCTCGCCGGTGCCCTTGCGCACCACCTGGGCCAGCACTTTCTGGTTGGCACCGTCGAGGAAGGCCGCCTCCACGGCGATGTCCACTTCCTGGTCACGACCACCGGCTGCAGTGTTCACCGCTGCGGCCACCAGGGCGATGGGCACCACTTCATAGGGCTTCAGGCCCTCGGTCCTGGTCGACACTGCGGTGATCGCCGGGCGTACCACGATCGTTCCCGGGCCTGGAGCGCTGACCACCGTCAGCACGCTGCCCAGTTCCCGGCGCATGGCGTCGTCGAAGTAGCGGGTGATCGCCTGCAGGGTCTGCGCCGAGATCACCGCCGTGGGTTGTGGCTTGGGATAGAACTGGCTGGGCTCGATGTAGACCTGTCGATACTGGCTGGCCTTGAGCCCCGGGTCGATCCAGCGCATCACCGGCGCCCCGGAAACACTTTCCGCCGGCTTGAGCCGGCTGTAGTCCTTGAGAAACCCGGAATACTGGCTCGGATCGACGCGGTTGCTGGAGCAGGCGGCCAGGGCGAGCAAGGCAGCGCACAGCAGGGTAGCGCGAGGCAGCGGTTTCATGATCGGTAGCGTCCATTGAGGGGGAGGCCAGATCAACGCTAGCAGGTGCTTGGCGGTTGGCCAGTTTGCCGGTGGGTTGGTATGCGTCCTTGGTTCGGTGATGTGAATTCCCACAAGGAATCTTCAACTGTCGGACTGTTACATTACCAGCAAGACTGCAAATATATGCCCGTTACGGGTATGTTTTGAGGCGCTGTATTGTGACCAGCAAATTGATTGAGTCGTTGCGTGACGACCTGTCTGTGCTTTACCAGGCTGGCGTGGTTGGCAAGGTAACGATGCGCGAATTCGAGGCCATCTGTCCTGCGCCCGTCAGGGATTTCACTGCGCTGGACATCAAGCGCCTGCGCGAGGCGCTCAATTTCAGCCAGCCGGTTTTCGCACTGCATTTGCATACCAGTGCATCTACCGTACGCAAATGGGAGCAGGGGGAGACCCGGCCAGCCGGGCCCGCGCTGAAACTGCTCAATATCATTGCCGACAAGGGCCTCCAGGCCATTCTCTGATCAGCCCAGCACCTCCCGCACGCGATACCACAACATCCCCAGTGCCAGCAGCGGCGAGCGCAGGGCCTTGCCGCCGGGGAAGGTCAGGTGCGGTACGGTACTGAAGATATCCAGGCCCTGGCTGTGGCCGACGGCGATGGCCTCGGCCAACAGCTTGGCGGTCCAGTGGGTCACGTTCAGGCCATGCCCGGAGTAACCCTGGGCGTAATACACGTTCGGATGCTGGCTCAGGCGGCCCACCTGGGGGAAGCGGTTGGCGGTGATGCCGATCATGCCGCCCCATTGGAAGTCGATGCGCACATCGGCCAGTTGCGGGAACACCTTCAGCACTTTCGGGCGCATGTAGGCGGCGATGTCCTTCGGATCGCGCCCGGAGTAGTGGCAGGCGCCACCAAACAGCAGGCGGCGGTCGGCGGTCAGGCGATAGTAGTCAAGGCCGACCTTCTGGTCGCACAGGGCCATGTTCTGCGGGATCAGGCTGCGCGCCAGGGCTTCTGACAGCGGTTCGGTAGCCACCACGTAGCTGCCGGCGGGCAGCACCTTGCCGGTCAAGCGCGGCTCCAGCTCGTCCAGGTGCGCATTGCACCCCAACACCAGGCTCTTGGCCCGTACCTTGCCGCGGGCGCAGTGCAAGGTGACGGTAGGGCCGTGTTCGATGCGTTGCACAGCGGTCTGCTCGAAGATGCGCACGCCAAGGCTGCTGGCGGCGCGGGCTTCGCCCTGCACCAGGTCCAGTGGATGCAGGTGGCCGGAGCCCATGTCCACCAGGCCGCCGGCGTACTGGTCACTGGCAACGACCTCGCGGATGCGCTCTGGGGCGATCAGCCGGGTTTCGTGCCGGTAGCCCAGTTCGGCCAGGTCCTGCAGTTCGTCGTTGAACGCATCGAACTGCGCCGCTGTATTGGCCAGCTCACAGAAGCCCCAGCGCAGGTCGCACTCGATGTTGTACTGCTCGATGCGCCTGGCCACCAGTTCGACCGAGTCCAGGCCTGCCTGCTTGAGGTAACGCACGCCGTCCTGGCCGACGTAGCGGGCAAAGCCCGACACGTCATGGCCGATACCACGGATCAGTTGCCCGCCATTGCGCCCGCTTGCGCCCCAGCCGATACGCCGAGCTTCCAGCAGGATCACCGACAGGCCCCGCTCGGCCAGCTCCAGCGCGGTGTTGACGCCGGTCAGGCCGCCGCCGACCACGCACACGTCGGCGCTCAACTCCCCTTCGAGCTCAGGGTAGGGGGCCGTGGCGCGGGCCGTGGCGGCGTAGTAGGAGGCGGTGTGTTCGGTTTGATGAGGCATCGGAAACACTCGAATCAGCGGTTGGACTTGATCTTGCTCCAGGAGCGGGTCATGACCCGCATGATCTGCGGGCTGGGGGTGCTGGAAACGTAGAGCTTGTCCAGCACTTCCTGGGACGGATAGATCTCGGGATTTTCCACCAGCGACTTGTCCATGAACGCCTTGGCGTCAGGGTTGGCGTTGGCATAGCCGACCGTCGCACTGACCTTGGCGATCACTTTCGGGTCGAGCAGGTAGTTGATGAAGGCCAGGGCCTGGTCAGGATTGCTGGCGTCTTTGGGGATGGCCAGCAGGTCGAACCACAGGTTGCTGCCCTCCTTGGGAATGCTGTAGGCGATCTTCACGCCGTTCTTGGCTTCCACGGCGCGGTTGGCCGCCTGGAACACGTCGCCGGAGTAGCCGAAGGCCACGCACACATCACCGTTGGCCAGGTCCGAGACGTACTTGGAGGAGTGGAAGTAGGTGATGTACGGACGCAGCTCCATCAGCCGTGCTTCGGCCTTGGCGTAGTCTTTCGGGTCTTCGCTGCGTGGGTTCATGCCCAGGTAGTTGAGCATGGCCGGGAACAGCTCGTCGGGCGAGTCCATGAAGGCCACGCCGCATTGCTTGAGTTTCTTCAGGTTTTCTGGCTCGAACAGCACGGCCCAGGAGTCGACCTTGTCGATGCCCAGCGCGGCCTTGACCTTCTCGACGTTGTAGCCGATGCCATTGGTGCCCCACAGGTACGGTACGGCGTACTGGTTGCCCGGGTCGTTCTGCTCCAGTTGCTTGAGCAGTTTCGGGTCCAGGTGCTGCCAGTTCGGCAGCTTGCTGCGGTCGAGCGGCAGGAACGCGCCGGCCTTGGCCTGGCGGGCGAGGAAGTGGTTCGAGGGCACCACCACATCGTAGCCGGTGCGCCCGGCGAGCAGCTTGCCCTCGAGGGTTTCGTTGGAGTCGAAGACGTCATACACCACCTTGATCCCGGTACTGGCCTGGAAGTCGGCCAGGGTGGTGTCGCCAATGTAGTCGGTCCAGTTGTACACGCTGACCGTGGGCTCGGCATGGGCGGCCGCGCCGAACAGCAGGGCGAAGGCTGCGGGAATCAGGGTTTGCAAGTGACGCATGTCGGCACCTCGTTGGTCTTGTTCTTCGGGTTCGATGAAGCAGAAGCAGGGCAGCGCGTTGCCTGCGGGAGCAGCCGCTCCCGCAGGCACCCTCCGTGGGGTCAGACGCTCAGCAGCAGGAACTCGCGCTCCCAGGAGCTGATCACCCGCTTGAAGTTCTCATGCTCGGCGCGCTTGACTGCGACGTAGCCCTGGACGAACTGGCGCCCCAGGTAGTCTTCCAGGACCTTGCAGTCTTCCATGTGCTGCAGCGCATCCTCGATGGTGATCGGCAGGCGCAGGTTGCGACGCTCGTAGGCGCGGCCCTGTACCGGCGCACTCGGCTCGATCTTCTCGATCATGCCCAGGTAGCCGCACAGCAGGCTCGCGGCGATCGCCAGGTAAGGGTTGGCATCGGCGCCCGGCAGACGGTTCTCGACCCGCATCGCCTCGGGGCTGGAGGTCGGGACGCGCAGGCCGGCGGTGCGGTTTTCCTCGCCCCATTCCACGTTCACCGGTGCCGAGGTGTCTGGCAGGAAGCGGCGGAACGAGTTGACGTTCGGCGCGAACATCGGCAGCACCTTGGGGATGTACTTCTGCAGGCCGCCGATGTGGTGCAGGAACAGCTCGCTCATGCTGCCGTCTTCATTGGCGAACACCGGCTTGCCGGTGGCGATGTCGACCACGCTCTGGTGCAGGTGCATGGCACTGCCCGGCTCGTCGGTGATCGGCTTGGCCATGAAGGTGGCGGTGACATTGTGCTTGAGCGCCGCCTCGCGCATGGTGCGCTTGAACACGGTGATCTGGTCGGCCAGGTCCAGGGCGTCGCCGTGACGGAAGTTGATCTCCATCTGTGCCGGGCCGTCTTCGTGGATCAGCGTGTCCAGGTCCAGGCACTGGATTTCGCACCAGTCGTAGACGTCCTCGAACAGCGGGTCGAATTCGTTCGCAGCATCGATGGAGAACGACTGTCGGCCACTTTCGGCGCGGCCCGAACGGCCCAGTGGCGCCTGCAGTGGCAGGTCCGGGTCTTCGCAGCGCTGGGTGAGGTAGAACTCCATCTCGGGCGCAACGATCGGCTGCCAGCCCTTGTCGGCGTAGAGTTTGAGGACTTTCTTCAGGACGTTGCGTGGCGACAGTTCGATGGGGTTGCCGTGCTTGTCGAAGGTGTCGTGGATGACGATGGCGGTCGGTTCGATCGCCCAAGGGATCTGGTACACCGCCGCAGGATCGGGGCGGCAGATCATGTCGATGTCGGCCGGATCGAGCAGGCCGTAGTAGATGTCGTCATCGACGAAGTCGCCGGTGACGGTCTGCAGCAGCACACTCTCGGGCAGGCGCATGCCACGCTCGTTGAGGAACTTGTTGGTCGGGGCGATCTTGCCGCGGGCAATGCCGGTCAGGTCACTGACCACGCATTCGACTTCGGTGATCCGGTGTTCTTTCAGCCAGGCGGACAGCTGATCGAAGGGGGCGTTCATACAGACCTCTTGGTTGGGTTTTGGTGGTGGGTACGCAGGCCGTGCGCCGTGTGCTGGTATTGCACGCCGTTGCACGAAGCCACTTCCCACAGGTCACGCTGAGGACTATCTTGGGCGCAGCCCCCCGGGGCTATCTATCCGTTTTCTCCGTCAATCAATGCACCAAAAGAGTGCATATAGGACGCCGCGTGAATACGCAAAACGCCTTGCAGGTCCAGGCCTTCAACACCACCGATGTCACCGAGCAGGTTCGCGCCACGCCCGGTTGGCAGCAGCAATACCGGCAGATGTCGCCCGGGCATTTCAGCGGTCAGTTGCGCTGCCTGGGGCTCGATGGCGTCGAGGTGTACGAAGAGCGCCTGAACACTCGCGTCGAACAGTTCTTCCGCGCGCCGAGCGGTTCGTTGACCTTCTGTTTCGACCAGGTCGAGAACAGCCTGTACCTGCTCAACGAGCAAAGCCGCAACATCTGGATCACCCCGGAGAACTACCAGGAAGTGGCGGTGGTGTTCGACCAACCGTTCCTGCAGCGCCACGGCCTGGATCTGGAGCGTCTGCAGGGGCTGTTCATGGTTCCGCTGGGCAGCGGCCAGAATGCCCTGTTCGGCAGTTGGCTGAGCGCGACCCTGACACGCCTGGCGCAGGCTGACTGCCCGCTTGAAGGGCAGGCCTTGGCCGAGCAACTGCTCGATGACTGCCTGTTCATCCTCGACAACGCCTGCCAGCGCCTGCAGGGCCAGGCACTGGGCAAGCGCGGTGAAGAGCGGGCGATCATGCAGCGGGTCAGCGAATGGGCAGCGGACTGCCCGGAAGAAACGCTCAATCTCATGGAGCTGGCGCAGGTGGCCGGGGTGTCGTTGCGTCAATTGCAGGAGGCCTTCAAGGCCTTTACCGGCATGCCCCCGGCGCATTGGCTGCGTCTGCGCCGACTCAACGGTGCGCGCCGCGACCTGCTGCGCGGCGCCAGCGACGTGACGGTAGCGGAAGTGGCGATGCGTTGGTCATTCTGGCACCTGGGGCGGTTTTCCGAGAGCTATCGCCAGTTGTTCCGCGAGTTGCCGAGCGAGACGCTCAAGCGCGGGCGCTGAAGTGGCATCTGCGAGAGGTTGGCTGTCAGATAAAGACCAGCTCAAAAGGCTGCAGCAGGCATTCCAGCAGCTGTTGCGGCACCACGGGCGGCGTGTCCGCATCCGCCTCCATCTGACTGACATGGGCAGCAATGGCCTGGCGCTTGCGCGCGAGGCTGGCTTCGTCGAGCTGGATACGACGCGCGCGTTGCCAAGGTAGCCGAGGATCGTCCGGCGTCGACCAGCGCCACGCCCATATCGGCGCTTCGGCCAGCGTTGCACCACGCGCCTGGGCGGCCTGTGCGCAGGCACGGCCCACCGCGTCATGGTCGCAATGACCGTCGTGGCGCCAGGGGCACATCAGCAGGTCGCCGGGTTGCAGCAACTGGCTCAAGTGATTGACCAGGAAGGCCTCATCGCGGGGCAGGGCACCGTCCTTGAGGTTCAGCCGTCGCCAATCCAGGTCCGCGACCCGCAGATCGAGCTGCTGCAAGGCATGGCGGCTTTCCAGCGGGCGCTGGTGACGCAGGCGTCGTTCGCTCCATTGAGCCGAGCCTGGGTGGCTGCCTTCGCCGTCGGTGGCAGAGATGAGCACGAGGTCCTGCTCGCGGCCATGGAAGTGACTCAATAATCCGCCCGCCATGAGCACCTCGTCATCCGGATGCGGCGCTACCAACACCAGGCGCCGGCCCGGCGGGCACAGTTGTTCGGGGGTGATCCAGGCGGCCCGGGCCAGGTGCGCGGATTTCTGCCATTCGCTCCAAGGGGTTCCCGCGTCAGCCTGGATCATGTGCTCGTTCATCGTTGCCAAGCTCCTGCTGTCAGTCGAACTCAAACCAATACAGGCGCGGGTATTCTGCGGCGGCTTGGTCATGGCGGGTTTCGGCGAGATTCCCGGGTCTCAGAATGATTGAGGGAGCGGGTGAGGGGAGAGTTCAAAAAAGCTGGTGCCACACGATCTGAATGTTAGGCGGGTTTGACGTGGGCGCGGGCTGCAGTGATGGCACCTCGTGGCCAAACCTTTACGCTCACCGTAACGATCAGCCACCGTGCTTGATTGATGCCCCCATCCCCCAGGCCTAAGGTGACCCCACGACAGCGAACCCGTGGAGTCACCAATGACCACAACGAAGAATCCACCGCCGCAATGGTCGAGAAGGCGCGCCGAAAAGCAGCGCCGTCTCGAGCGGGTGCGTCACCTCGCCGATGGCGTGGTGCTGCCCACCGAGCGTATCGTCGAGGCCCTCGAACTGCTGATCGCCCCGGGTGATCGAGTGGTGCTCGAAGGCAACAACCAGAAGCAGGCGGACTTTCTTTCGCGCTCGCTGGCCAAGGCCGACCCTGGCCGCCTCCACGACCTGCACCTGATCATGCCCAGCGTCAGCCGCGCCGAGCACTTGGACCTGTTCGAACGCGGCATCGCCCGCAAGCTCGATTTCTCCTTCGCCGGCCCCCAGAGCCAGCGCATCGGCCAGTTGCTCGAAGACGGTCTGCTCGAAGTCGGCGCCATCCACACCTACATCGAACTCTATTCGCGCCTGCTGGTGGACCTGATCCCCAATGTCACGCTGGTCGCAGGCTTCACTGCCGACCGCGATGGCAACCTCTACACCGGCCCCAGCACCGAGGACACCCCGGCGCTGGTCGAGCCCACGGCGTTCAGCGACGGCATCGTCATCGCCCAGGTCAACCAGTTGGTGGAGCATGTCGACGACCTGCCCAGGGTGGACATCCCAGCCTCTTGGATCGACTTCGTGGTGGTCGCCGACCAGCCGTTCTACATCGAGCCGCTGTTCACCCGCGACCCGCGTCATATCAAGCCGGTGCATGTGCTGATGGCGATGATGGCGATCCGCGGCATCTATGAAAAACACCAGGTGCAGTCGCTCAACCACGGCATCGGCTTCAATACCGCTGCCATCGAGCTGATCCTGCCGACCTACGGCGAGTCGCTGGGGCTGAAGGGCAAGATCTGCCGCAACTGGACCCTCAACCCTCATCCAACGCTGATCCCGGCCATCGAGACCGGCTGGGTCCAGAGCGTGCACTGCTTCGGCACTGAGCTGGGCATGGAAGACTACATCGCCCAGCGTCCGGATGTGTTCTTCACCGGGCGCGACGGTTCGATGCGCTCCAACCGGCTGATGTGCCAGCTGGCGGGGCAGTACGCGGTGGACCTGTTCATCGGCGCCACCTTGCAGGTCGATGGCGACGGCCATTCCTCGACGGTCACCCGTGGCCGCCTGGCTGGCTTCGGCGGCGCACCCAACATGGGCCACGACCCACGCGGGCGGCGCCACGCGACTCCGGCCTGGCTGGACATGACCGTGCCCGAAACCCTGCTCGAACGTGGGCGCAAGCTGGTGGTGCAGATGGTCGAGACCTACCAGGAGGGCGGCAAACCCACCTTCGTCGAAACCCTGGATGCGGTCGAGGTGGCGAAGAAGGCCGGCATGCCGTTGGCGCCGGTGATGATCTATGGCGATGACGTGACCCACCTGCTCACCGAAGAGGGCATCGCCTACCTGTACAAGGCGCGCAGCCTGCAGGAGCGCCAGCAGATGATCGCGGCGGTGGCCGGGGTTACCGCCATTGGCCTGCGCCATGACCCCAAGGATACCGAGCGCCTGCGCCGCGAAGGGCTGGTGGCCTTGCCCGAAGACCTGGGCATCCGCCGTACCGACGCCAGCCGTGAGTTGCTCGCCGCACGCAGCATCGCCGACCTCGTGGAGTGGTCCGGTGGGCTGTACAACCCGCCCGCACGTTTCAGGAGCTGGTGATGAAAGCACTTTGCATACAGCCCCTGGCCTTGCCGGATCAGTTGGCCGACCTGGCCGTCGAAGCCTTGATCGAAGAGGCCGACCTCTCGCCCAAGCCCGGGCTGGTGGACCGCCGTGGCAGTGGCGCCCATGGCGACATGAACCTGGCCTTGATGCACGCCTCGGCGCTGTCGCTGTGGCCGTGCTTGCGACAGATGGCCGAAGCCGCGCAACGCCATGGCGAGATCGCGGCGCCGCTGCGCGCAGAGCTTGGACGCCTTGGGCGTGAAGGCGAGGCAGCGATGCTTGCCACCACGGCCGGGGTCAATACCCACCGGGGTGCGATCTGGGCGCTGGGGCTGCTGGTTGCGGCGCGGGCGCTGAGCCCGGTGAGCAGCGATCCACATACCCTTGCCGCACGTGCCGGGCGCCTTGCGCTGATCGCCGATCCGAGCGCTCCTGTACAGGACAGCCACGGCATTCAGGTGCGCCGCCGCTATGGTGCGGGTGGCGCCCGCGAGCAGGCCCAGCAAGGCTTTCCGGCGATCACCGGTCACGGCCTGCCGCAACTTCGGCGTAGCCGCGCCGCGGGCGCCAGCGAGACCCATGCGCGCCTGGATGCACTGCTGGCGATCATGGCTTCGCTGAGCGACACCTGCGTGCTCTGGCGCGCCGGCGAGCAAGGTCTGGATGCCCTGCAGCAAGGAGCCCGCGCGGTGCTCGACGCAGGCGGCAGCGCCAGCTTGGCGGGTCGCCGTCAACTGCGCGCCCTGGAGGCTCGCCTGCTGCAACTCAATGCCTCTCCAGGCGGTGCCGCTGATCTGCTGGCCGCCTGCCTGTTCCTCGACAAAGCCGGGAGCCTGTGACATGGAAACCCTGAACTTTCAATTCCCCGCCGCACAACCGGGCCGTGGCCGCGCCCTGGTCGGCTGCGTCAGCTCCGGCGACCTGGAGGTGCTGATCGAGCCCGGCCAGGCCGGCAGCCTCGACATCCAGGTGGTGACCTCGGTCAACGGCAGCCAGGCCCGCTGGAGCCAGCTGTTCCAGCGCCTGTTCGACGGCCGCGACTTGCCCGCGCTGAAGATCGACATCCATGATTTCGGCGCCACCCCCGGGGTGGTGCGCCTGCGCCTGGAACAAGGCTTCGAGGAGATCGGCCATGACTGATAGCGAACGCCTGCTGCACAGCCGCAGTTTCGTCGAACTGGGCGCCCGGCAGCGTGCCCGGGCCCTGCTCGACACGGGCAGTTTCCGCGAGCTGCTCGGCCCCTTCGATCGCCTGATGTCGCCCTGGCTGCCACGCCAGGGCATCGTGCCGCAGGCCGATGACGGCGTGGTCATCGCCAAGGGCAAGCTCGCCGGGCGTCCCGCCGTGGTCGCGGCCATCGAAGGCGGGTTCCAGGGCGGCAGCATGGGCGAGGTGGGGGGCGCCAAGATCGCCGGCGCCTTGGAGCTGGCCGCCGAAGACAACCGTAACGGCATCCCCACCTGCGCCGTGCTGCTGCTGGAGACCGGTGGCGTGCGTCTGCAGGAGGCCAACCTGGGCCTGGCAGCGATTGCCGAGATCCAGGCCGCGATCATCGAACTGCGCGCCCACCAACCGGTCGTTGGCGTGATCGCGGGTTCAGTCGGCTGCTTCGGCGGCATGTCCATTGCTGCCGGGCTGTGCAGTCACCTGCTGGTAACCCGCGAAGCACGTCTGGGCCTCAATGGCCCACAGGTGATCGAGCAGGAAGCGGGGATTGGTGAATACGATTCGCGTGACCGGCCTTTCATCTGGAGCCTCACCGGTGGCGAGCAGCGTCACGCCAGCGGCTTGGTGGACGCCTACGTCGCCGATGACGTCGAGGCGATCCGCAGCCAGTTGCTGGCGTTGCTGGCCGCACCCTCTGCGCAGCGTGCCAGCCGCCATCAATGGTTTCTCGAGCGCCTGGCGCAACTGGGCGACGACTGCCCGCAACTCGATGCCGCCGCCGTGCGTGCCCTGTATCAAGGAGATGCCTGATGAACCGTGCCCAGAACTGGTTGCAGGGCCTTGCCAGCGGCGAGCCGCTGCCAGGTTTTCCCGCCTCGGTGCAGGTGGTCGATGGCGAACTGGACAATCGCCTGGCGCGCTTTATCGCCGTGGTGCCCGATGTGCACAATCCCTTTGCCCGGGCCCGTACCGGCGAAGTCGGCCTGCTGGAAGGCTGGGGCCTTGCCAAGGCGGTCGCCGAGGCGGTGGACGCCGACCGCGACGGTGAGAAACGCGTGCTGGTTGCGCTGATCGATGTGCCCAGCCAGGCCTACGGGCGGCGTGAGGAAGCGCTGGGTATCCATCAGGCCCTGGCCGCTGCGGTGGAGGCCTACGCCCAGGCGCGTCTGGCCGGGCATCCGGTGATCGGGCTGCTGGTGGGCAAGGCGATGTCCGGGGCGTTTCTTGCCCACGGCTACCAGGCGCAACGCCTGATCGCGCTGGATGACAGTGGCGTCATGGTGCATGCCATGGGCAAGGCGGCGGCGGCGCGTATCACCCTGCGCAGCGTCGAGGACCTGGAAGCCTTGGCCGCCGAAGTGCCGCCGATGGCCTACGACCTGGGTAGCTATGCCTCGTTAGGGCTGCTGCACACGCGTCTTGCCGTGGATAACGCGCAGGCGCCGACCGCCCAGGACCTGGCACAGGTGCGCGCCAGCCTGATCGATGCCGTGCGCGATATCGGCGACGCCACCGACCTGCGTAGCCGCCTGGACGGCGAGCATCGCAGCGCCTCGCGCGAGGTGCGTCAGCGTCTGCGCAGCCAATGGCAGGAGGCCTGAGATGTACGCCCCGCGCCCACACGACCTGCTCTGGGGCATGACCCCTGCCATGCTGCCTGCCGATGCGCCTGCCTGGGCGCGTTCGGTGCTGGCGGCCGGCGAGCCGGTGGTGGTGCGCCGGGCTCTTGTAGCGCCGGGCGGAGTGGCCGTCGGGGTGCGTGGGCGAGGGCGCGAGCAGCGTTTTGCCTGGCAGATGCGCGTGGCGGACATCGAGCACCGGGTCAGCCCCGAAGCACTGCGCGGGGAGGGCGAGTTGTCGTCGCCCGCCTTGCGTGCGCTATCGCAGGTCAGCGCTTGTTTGAACGATCGCGAGTGGCTGTGGGGACCTACCGGCAGCACGGGTTTCCAGCTCGCGACGGGGATCGAGGTGCTGCACGCTGGCAGCGATCTTGATCTGCTGCTGCGTGCCCCTGTGTCGATACCTCGTGAGCAGGCCGCTCGACTGCTGAAACAGTTGGAAGGCGCGGCCTGTCGCGTCGATGCGCAACTGGAAACGCCCCAGGGCGCGGTTGCCTTGCGTGAATGGGCCAGCGGGGCGCGTCGGGTGCTGCTCAAGTCGGCGGCTGGCGCGCGCCTGGTGAGCGATCCGTGGCAACTGCAGGAGGATGCGGCATGAGCAGCCTGTTCGCGTTCCCGGGCCAGGGCGCCCAGCAGGTGGGGATGCTTCATCGCCTGCCAGAGGGCAGTTCGGGCCTGCTCGAAGCGGCCAGCGAGGCACTGGGCGAGCAGGTGCTGATGCTCGACAGCGCCGAGGCCTTGCGCCATACCCGTGCCGTGCAGTTGTGCCTGCTGTTGACCGGCGTGGCCTGGGCGCGCTGGCTGATGCAACGCAGCCCGGCGCCGGGGTATGTGGCCGGGCTGTCGATCGGTGCCTACGCCGCGGCAGTCAGCGCCGAGGCGTTGGCGCTGGAGGACGCCGTGCGCCTGGTATCGCTGCGTGGCGAGCTGATGCAGGAGGCCTATCCGACAGGCTATGGCATGACCGCCTTGAGCGGCCTCGACCTGACCAGTGTCGAGGGTTTGCTGGATGCGGTTGGAGGTGAGGCCTACCTCGCCAACCTCAACAGCGACAACCAGATCGTCATCGCCGGCAGCGACGCCGCGATGGCGGCAGTCGCCACGCGTGCGCGCAGCCTGGGGCAGGGCGTGGCTCGGCGCCTGGCGGTCAGCGTGCCGTCCCATTGCCCTTTGCTTGCGGCCCCGGCGGCCACCCTGGCCGCAGCGTTCGCCGAGGTCGAGTTGCGCCGCCCACGCATCGCCTACCTCAGCGCCAGCACGGCACGACCGATTTTCGATCCGGCACGCCTGCGCGACGACCTTGCCGGCAACATGGCCCGGATCGTCGACTGGCGCGCGACCCTGCGCAGCGCCTGGGAGCGCGGTGTGCGCCTGCACCTTGAGCTGCCGCCGGGCAGTGTACTCACTGGCCTGGCGAGGCGAGTCTTTGAACCTGGAAAAGTGCTGAGCGTTGAATCCACGCGTGCGGACAGCATCGATGCACTGTTGCGTCAGGAGGTGGCCGACAACCGATGACCGCGCTGTAGCTCGAAGGACAACAACAAACAACTTCGATACAACCTGAGGAAAACAACAATGATCATCTATGGTGTGGCTCTGCTGGCTGTGTGCACGCTGGCCGGCGTCATCGTCGGCGACTTCCTGGGCGTGCTGTTGGGCGTCAAATCCAATGTGGGCGGGGTCGGCATCGCCATGATCCTGCTGATCTGTGCGCGGCTGTACATGCACCGCAAGGGTGGCATGAGCAAGGAATGCGAGTTCGGGGTCGGTTTCTGGGGCGCGATGTACATCCCGGTGGTGGTGGCCATGGCGGCCCAGCAGAATGTGGTCACTGCCCTGCATGGCGGGCCCGTGGCCGTGGTGGCCGCTGTCGGCGCGGTGCTGGTGTGCGGCGCGACCATTGCGCTGATCAGTCGCAGCCATCGCGGCGAGCCGCTGCCGGCGCTCGACGCGGCGCCGCCAGCCTCGGCGCAGCCTGCACCTGCGGGAGGTCGCTGATATGTGGCCGCTCATTGAAAAAGCCCTGGAACACAACGACCTGATCACCGCGTTCGCCGTCGTCGGCGCGGTGATGTGGGTATCGGTGATACTCTCCAAATACCTGACCTTCGGCCGCGTGCACGGCTCTGCCATCGCCATCGTCATCGGCCTGGTGCTGGCCTGGATCGGCGGCAACCTGACCGGCGGCCAGAAAGGCCTGGCGGACGTCACGCTGTTTTCCGGGATCGGGTTGATGGGCGGGGCAATGCTGCGCGATTTCGCCATTGTCGCCACTGCCTTCGAAGTGCAGGCCACCGAAGCGCGCAAGGCCGGGATGATTGGTGCGGTGGCACTGTTGCTGGGCACTGTGCTGCCCTTCATCGTCGGTGCGGCGGTGGCCTGGGCGTTTGGGTATCGCGATGCGGTCAGCATCACCACCATTGGCGCGGGCGCGGTGACCTACATCGTCGGGCCGGTGACCGGGGCGGCGCTGGGGGCAAGCTCCGACGTGATGGCCTTGTCGATTGCGACCGGCCTGATCAAGGCGATCCTGGTGATGGTGTTCACGCCGGTGTCGGCACGCCTGCTGGCCTTGGACAACCCGCGCTCGGCGATGGTGTTCGGCGGCCTGGCCGGGACCGTTTCCGGGGTGACGGCCGGATTGGCGGCAACGGACCGGCGATTGGTGCCCTACGGTGCGCTGACCGCCACTTTCCATACCGGGCTGGGGTGCCTGATGGGGCCGTCGATCCTGTACTTCTGTGTACGCGGCCTGGTGGGATAAGGAGGACAGTCGGCCTGGGCTCTCAACCTTCGCGACTGTACATCCGGCACTCGGCCAATAGCGCCAGCAGGTTCGGCTCGCGCTCGCGCGCCTTGAGAAACACTGCACCGATATGCTGCTGCAACCGGTAGCGCGGTTGCAGCGCGATCAAGCGCACACGGTTCTCGTACACCGCGGCGATACGGCCCGGCAGCAGGGCATAACCGACCCCCGAGCTGACCATGCTCAGCAGGGTGAAGATATCGTTCACTTGCATCGCCACCTTCGGTTCGAAGCCGGCCTGTTCGAAGACTCGTGCGCCATCGCGGTGGGTGGCGAAACCCTGTGTAAGGGTGATGAAGGTTGAGTCGGCCAGGTCCGCCAGGTCGACTTCGGCCTGCTCGGCGAACGGCGAGTCGGTCGGCACGGCCAGGAAGATATCGTCGGAAAACAGCGCCAGGTGTTCACAGGCCGGATCGTTGATGCTGTCGTCGAGCGAGACCAGGATGGCGTCCAGTTCATGGTTCTTGAGACGGTGCAGCAAGTCGACGTTCGAGCCAAGGGTGAGGTCGATGTTCAGCTCGCTGCGGCGCAGCTTCAGGCCCATGACCAGCTTGGGCACGGTCTTGACCGTGAGCGAATACAGCGCCCCCAGGCGAAAGCGTTCGGCATAGAAACCTGCGGCCTCGCGGGTCTGGCGCACCAACTGCTCGGCGTCCTGCAGCAGTTGCCGGGCCTTTTTCTCCAGCACATAGGCGCTTTCCAGCGGGATCAGCTGGCGGCCTTCGTGCTTGAACAGCGGGCAGCGCAGGGCGTTTTCCAGCGAGTGGATCGCCCGGTGCACGCTGACCGCGCTGGTCGACAGCTCGCTGGCGGCGCGGCCCAGGTTGCCACTGCGCATGAAGGCGAGAAAGGTCTCGAGCTTCTTCAAGGTCAGTTCTTCGTCGATCAGCATGCACAGGCGCTCGCGGGCGGTCGGAGTGTCGATAATGCCACAGCACGGCGCGACCCCGTCAGCCCTGCGCAGGGGCGCAACGCTGACGGTTTCTGCCGGCCGGGGTGTTTCAGGGGAACTTTGCCTGGCCGGACGATTCCACCGCATGCCGGGCCCAATGCAGCGGCCGCCCGACTGAACCATCGTCCTGGATGGACGACCCCTGGAGGTACGCATGGCCCGACACATCATTCATTTCACTGGCCCGATCAATTCCTCGACCTGTGGCAACCTGATCAACACCTGCTCACGTGCCGTGCAGCAGGGCGCCGAGGTGTTGCAGATCAACATCGCCACCATGGGCGGCGAATGCAGCTATGGCTTCACGCTGTACAACTTCCTGCTTGGCCAGCCGGTGCCCGTGCATACCCATAACCTCGGCACGGTCGAGTCGATGGGCAATATCCTGTTTCTTGCAGGCAGCCATCGTACGGCCTGCCAGTACAGCAAGTTCCTCTTCCACCCGTTCCATTGGACCTTGCACGGCTCGGTGGACCACGCACGCATGGCCGAGTACGCCATGAGCCTGGACTACGACTTGCGCCTGTATGCCGAGATCGTCGCCGAACGTACGCAAGGCTCGGCCGAGGACCTGGATGTGATGCGTTACCTGATGGCTTATCCACGCATCCTAGGGCCACGGGAGGCCCTGGCCAGCGGAATGATCCATGCCATCGATGACCTGCCGCTCGCTGCGGATATGGTGCAGTGGAGTGTGCACGCCTGAAGCCCCGTGTTGTACAGCGGCCAACAGGTTCGCGCACAAGCGTTCGATGGCCCTGCCTTTTAGCGCCGCCAGTCAGTTCCCCTGCAACGCGATGGAGCAGATCGTCACACGCCCGTTCGGAACTCTTGTAAGGCGCGCATTCGCGCCTTGCGCCACAGATCGCCAAAGGAGAAACGACATGGCACACGATCAGGACCGCCCAAGCCAGCGCGGTGGCACCAAGGAAACCAATCCTGGCAATTTCGCCAACGACCGCGAGCGGGCCTCCCGCGCTGGCCAGAAGGGTGGCCAGAATTCCGGGGGCAACTTCGCCAATGATCGAGCACGCGCTTCCGAAGCCGGGCGCAGGGGTGGCCAGAACAGCCACGGCAGTGGCCGCAACCCATGATTGCGCTGCTACTCAGCCGCTGACGAAGCAGCCTTGGCGCTGTTTTCGAGTGAGCTCGACAATCTTTTGAATCTTCACGGAAAACTCTGATCAATCAAAAGTCATCCATGGAGAAGAGGAGGCCCGTGATGCCAGCTCCACAGTTGTACATCATCGAATACACGCTGCACGCCGAGGCGCGCAGTTTCATCATTCGATCGGAGCGAATGGACAATGCCGAGGCATGGCATTGGGCCAGTTGTGATGCAGGGGTCGGGATCATTCCGAAGTTCGGACGGGAGAAGATCAGAAAGGTAAGCCGCCCGATGGCCGAGCGTTATGGCGTTACCGGGGTGAGTTGGCGCTTGTCCGGTGGCAAGGCTCCACTTCCTCAAGGCGCGCCAGGCACCGTGGTGACTGGTTGAACCCGCTGCGAAAAAGCCCCCACCTGCAGACGCGGGCATGCCCGCGCCTGCAGAGGCTCTGATGTTACGCCCGGCGTAGCGCAGGGTAGTCCGTATAGCCTTCGGCACCGTTGGCGTAATCGAACTGCGCGCGGTGCTCGTTCAAAGGCGCTTGTTGCTGAAGGCGCTCCACAAGGTCCGGGTTGGCGATATAGCTACGCCCGAACGCGACGGCATCGATCAGCCCCCGTGCAATCAGCGCCTCGGCTTTTTCCGGGGTGTAGCCGCCAGCCGCGACGATCACCCCTGGATACACCGCACGGATGGCTTCGCGGAATTCGTCACGCAGCGGTTTGCCGCCTGCCCAATCCGGCTCTGACAGGTGCAGATAAGCCAGGTTGCGCTTGGCCAGTTCGCCGATCAGGTACAACGCCGCGGCTTCCTGGTCTTCACCGTTGTCGACCCCATTGAACGGCCCCAGCGGGAAGATGCGGATCGCCACGCGATCGGCGCTCCAGGCGGCGATGGCGGCGTCTACCGCTTCCAGCACGATCCGCGCGCGATTCTCGACGCTGCCGCCATAGCGGTCCTCACGTACGTTAGCGCTGGGCGAGAGGAACTGGTGCAGCAGGTAACCGTGGGCGGCGTGCAGTTCGATCAGGTCGAAGCCTGCGTGCTGCGCATTGCGCGCGGCCTGGCCGAAGTCAGCGACGATGTCGGCGATTTCGGCTTCGCTCAAGGCCCGTGGTGCAGAGGTCTCGACGCGAATCACATTGCCCTGCGCGTCGCGCAGCGAGGTGCGAGCATCGGCAGGCAATGCCGAGGGCGCGACTGGCGCGGCCTGGCCGGGCTGTAGCGAGGTGTGGGAAATGCGTCCGGTGTGCCAGACCTGCACCGCGCTGTGGCCACCTGCTGCGTGGATGCCTTCGTTGACCAGGCGCCATCCGGCGATCTGCGCGTCGGTGTGGATACCTGGCGATCCCGAATAGCCTTTGGCCTGGAAGGAAATCTGCGTCGCTTCGCTGATGATCAGCCCGGCACTGGCACGCTGGCTGTAATACTCGGCCATCAGCGGCGTGGGCACATCGCCCGGCTCCAGGCTGCGCAGGCGTGTCAGGGGCGCCATGAAGACGCGGTTTGGCAGGGTAAGGGCGCCGACATGAACGGGGCGGAACAGGTGCTCGAGTGTCATTGAAGCCTCTGGGTGCGGTAAAGACGATGAGCAGCACCATACCGATCCCATTGGGGAAAGGGGGGACCGGTATCCCCGCTTGTCGCTCCCCAATGTCGCGTGGCAGAGCGTAAACATTGGCGCTCACCAGAGCGGCTCTCTGCCCCTTCTCGATGCCTTTGAGCTAGCAGAATTGTCAGTTTCGCACCCATTGTGAAGTCCCTAGAATGTTCTCCAGTCAGCGAAATGACACCCAGTGGGAAACTCAGAGGCTCACCAAGATGACATCTGATCAAGCAGCGCGTCGATCCGCCGCACTCAAGTTTACGGTTACGGTAAGTGATGATCTTGAGTTAAATGCTGTGAAAATTCCCGCGGCCCCCAACAATGTGCTTGACCCTTTGAATGCGGCGAATGGTGCCGACGCTTTGGTCGAGTACGACATGCAACCCGAGGACAGCATTGTGCTGTTGTACAACGGCAGGTCATATCCGGCGCAAAACGGCAATACCTCGAACAGAGTCGTTTTCCGCATTCTCAGTGACCACATCATATCCAGTATCAACAGTACCGTTAGCGTCAGTTACCAAGTGACGCGGCGGGGCAAGACCCTAGGGTCTGCCGAGCTGCAGTTGCAGGTGCTGAATCCGACTGCTGACAGGCTCCCTGTTCCGGCTATCGCAGAAGCCGTTGGCGAGAGGTTGGATGTTATCAATCTCAGAGCCGATGCAAACGTGTCTGTCGCCGCTTGGCCGCTGCAGACGCTGGGGCAATTGATCTATCTCAGGTACAGCGGAACCTACGCAAATGGCAGCCAATGGACTCAGCAAGTGTGGAACGGCAAACCACTTGACCAGCTGGGAGCTGTCAGAAGCACGATCGCCTTATCGACGCTTGGGGAATTGCTTGGCGGCAGCCGCATTACGCTGCGATTCGAAGTCTCCTTCGACCAGGGGCGCAGTCGCGTAGTGTTTCGTGAAAACGCTTATGAAATCATTCAGGGCCCCAGTGTGATCCGGGACGACTTCAGTAGTTACGCCTATAACCATGAAGTTCGGCCGGGTGGGGTACTACCCATGTTGGGAGGGAACATGTGCCGAGTGATCAGTGGCAACAATATTATAATTCTGACAGCTCAGTCAGGCTGGCCGCTTCTCAAAGGGAACTATCTGCGTATGAACCAGGCGACGGTCCGGTTCGAACTTAATGGCACTTTCAGGACTTTCCGCTGTAATTTTACGCTCGGCGTCCAGAACAGCACCACTGCGTACATCACCTACCTGAACGCGCAGGGGGCGACGATCGATACCCGGACGGTGACCCTGGGTGCAAACGGACAGGATGAATACAGCTTCACTTCCTCGGCTCGAGATATCAAAGTGATCCAGATCCAAGATACCGCCGGATTGAACTTGGATGACTTTGAAGTCAGCGCATAAAGGGCACCCCAACGGCAGCCGCCTGCCACATTCTTCACGGAGTGCCATTGCCTGACGTTCAGCGCGCCAAGCGCCCCGGGACGAAATGCGCCACGTCGTTGAACCCCGGTGTCGAGGCATGCCCCGGTGTTACCAGCGAGTCGATGAAGGCTTCGTCCTCGGCGGTGATGTTCACCTCCAGCGCTCCGGCGTAGGTTTCCCACTGCGCCTCGGTGCGCGGGCCGACGATGGCCGAACTGACCAGCTGGTTGTTGAGCACCCAGGCGATGGCGAACTCGACGATACCCACTCCCTTGGCGTCGGTGTAGGCGTGGATCTTCTGGGCGATGGCCAGCGACTCCTGACGCCACTCCACTTCCATGATCCGCTTGTCCTGGCGCCCGGCGCGGCTGCCGGCGTCAGGGGTCGAGCCTGGCGCGTACTTGCCGCTGAGCACGCCACGGGCCAGAGGGCTGAACGGCACCACGCCCAGCCCGTGGTAGGCCGCGGCGGTCAGTTGCTCGGGCTCGGCCTGGCGGTTGACGATGTTGTACAGCGGCTGGCTCACCACAGGCTTGGGCACCCCGAGGCGCTCGGCCAGGTTGCAGATCTCGGCGATGCGCCAGCCGCGGAAGTTGGACACGCCCCAATAACGGATCTTGCCTTGCTGCAGCAGATCACCGATGGCACGCACGGTCTCCTCCAGCGGCACCTTGTGGTCTTCGCGGTGCAGGTAGTAGATGTCCAGGTAGTCGGTGTCCATGCGCGTCAGTGTTGCCTCCAGCGCATTGAACAGGTGCTTGCGTGACAGCCCGCTGCGGTTGGGCAGGCCGTCTGCCGGACCGTAGCCGGCCTTGGAGGCGACGATCCAGTCCTGGCGATGGCGTGCCACCGCTTCGCCGACGATCTCTTCGGAGCGCCCGGCGTTGTAGACATCGGCGGTGTCGATGAAGTTGATGCCCTGGTCCCAGGCGCGGTCGATGATGCGCAGCGAAGCCTCGGTATCGGTCTGCTCGCCGAACATCATGCTTCCCAGGGTCAGGGCTGAGACTTGCAGGCCGGAGCGGCCGAGAGGGCGGTAGCGCATGCTGGAGGTCCTTGCGTCGAAGAAGATGGTTGGACCGTTTTACACACAAGCACCGGGCTTTGAAAGGGCGCAGGGTGGCGTTCGCCGCTATTTACCGTTGCCAGGCGAAGGGAATTTCTGGCCGAGCGCAATCCTTGTGCTACTACTTGATATCGACACGCGCGATTGCAGATGGACGGTCGCAGAGCCAGGGAGTTTCGCCAGCGCTGATGTCTTGCCAGCCCCCGCTACAGCCGTCTTCCTGCTGCACGTGAATGAATCCGAGCTGTTTCATCACCACAAGGAAGGCTACACATGACCGAAGTCACCCTGATCGAAACCGTGAGCGCCGATTCCCTGACCAAGCTGCTGCAGGACGCCGGCTGCCGGGTCAATCGTAGTGAGCAGAATGCCGTTGTGCAGCTGCTCAGCGCCAGCCAGGGCGTGGGTTACGCAGTACGGTTCGGTAATCGAGCCAATGGCCAGGAGGGCGAGTTCCTCGACTTTACCTTCAGTTGCGCGCTGCGCATCCAGGGCGAGCTGCCGGCCGGGCTGGCCGAGCGCTGGAACGCCAGCCGTCGTTTCGCCCGGCTGTCGGTGCAGGGCGAGTTCCTGGTGATGGAAAAAGACGTGGTGGTTGCCGATGGCGTCAGCGAAAAGCATCTGCTGGGCAGCCTGGTGCTGTGGGATCGCCTGCTGCAGGAGTTCATCGTCTACCTGCGCGACTATAGCCGCAATGTCGCCGACCAGACCGAACAGGCGACCAGCGCGGCGACTGCTTCGTGACCTCCCGCACCTTCTGGGCCGGCGCGGGTGCGCTGGCCGTCATTGCGGTGGCTGTCGCCCTGGTACTGCGTCCGGGGGAGGAGCCGGTGGCCGCAGCGCACCCGGCTGCGACCGAGGTCAAAGGGCCTGTGTTGGCCAGCCTGGGCGAGCAGAAGGTCGGCAGCGACGAACTGAAGACCTTGCTTGCGCAGTTGCCGGAGCCGACTCGCGAGCACCTGCGTGGCGATAGACCGGCACTGGAGGCGTGGATCCGCGCACGTCTGGCAGAAAAGGCGTTGTATCGCCAAGCCGAAGCCAAGGGCTGGCCACAGCGTCCGGACGTCGAGGCGCAGACTCGCGCCCTGAGCGAGCAGATCGTCTTGCGCGACTACCTCGCGTCGGTCACGCGAGTGCCTGACGACTACCCGAGCCAGGCCGAGCTCGAGCAGGCTTACCAAGCCAACAAGGACGAACTGCGCCTGCCGGTACGCTATCGCTTGAGCCAGATTTTCCTGCGGGTCGAAAAGCCCAAGGACGATGAGGCAGTGGTCAAGCAGGCCCAGGCCCTGGCCAAGCAGGCACGCGATGGCGATTTCGCCACGCTCGCCCGCGAGCACTCCCAGGACACCGGCACTGCTGCCCAGGGCGGCGACACCGGGCTGCAGGCGCTCGACCAGTTGCTACCTGAAGTGCGCGAGGTGGTGACTCGGCTCAAGGTCGATGGTGTAAGTGAACCAGTGCGCAGTGCCGCAGGCCTGCACATCATCAAGTTGGTCGAACAGCAACCGGCGCGGGCGGCAACCCTGGAGGAGGTGACACCGCAACTGACCCAACTGCTCAGGGCACAACGTCAGGAGCAACTGGTGCGCAATTACGTCAACGGCATGTTCGATTCGGCGACCTTGAGTATCGACGGGGCGGCATTGAATCAGGTGCTGGAGGCCAGTCGCTGATGCTGCTGGAGTGAGTGTGCCGAACCTGCATTCGGTACGCTCGCTCAACCCGCCTTGCGCAGGGTCAGGTTGATCCGCCGTTCCCCCATTCGCTCATGCTTGCCCGGTTTGATCGGCAGCACGCCATGAAAGCGCAAGCGATCCTCGCCACCCCATACCATGACATCGCCATGACTGAGCGGCACATGCCGCGGTCGGTCGCTGCGCTGCATGCCGCCGAGCAGAAAGACCGCGGGCAGCCCCAGCGAAATCGACACGATCGGCTGGCTGAAATCCTGCTCGTTGCGATCCTGGTGCAAGCTCAGGCGTGTACCGGGCAGGTAGTGGTTGACCAGGCAGGCATCCGGCACGAACCCTTCGAAGCCAGCTTGGGAAGCGGCTCGCGCAGCCAGCGTCAACAGCACCTCGGGCAGCGCCGGCCAGGGCTTGCCGCTCAGCGGATCCAGCGGGCTGTAGCGGTAGCCACGCGCGTCGCTGACCCAGCCCAGGCTGCCGCAATTGCTCAGCGCGACGGCCATGTGCAGCCCTCCGGGGGTTTGCATGTGTCGGAACGGCGCCGCGCGCAACACCGGGCGCAGGGCATCGAGCAGGGCTTCGACCTCGGGCAGGGCAAAGCCTGGCAACAGCATGACCTGGCTGGCCAGAGATTGCGGTTGAGAACCGAAAAGGTCGAGGTCGGACTGGATCATGGGGAGCACTGGCGTGGGTAAGCCTGGATTGTATCGCTGTTGGCTCGGCCAGCCCATGCCGAATGATCGGTGGGCTACGACATCCCGGGATCGAAAAAGGAACCGCGGCGCCCGGGAGCGGGCCGCCACGGTCCAAGGGGGGAGCGGTTATTGCTGGGTCACGGTCGCACTGTTGGCGTTGCCGATCTGGTTGATGGTGGCGTTCATGTTGGCCCCGCTCTGGTCGACGAACGCCTGGTTGCCGTTGCCACCCTGGGTCACATACGCGACGTTGACGCTGTCGGTCTGCTTGATGCTCGCCTGGTTGCCGCTGCCATACAGCTGGTAGGTGTAGCTCTGGTTGCCGCCGCCCGATTGCTCGAGGGTGATGCTGCCGCCATTGCCCGCGGCCAGGCCCTCGGCATAGTTGGCGGTGCCGCGTTGGTCGGCGATCAGCAGGTTGTCGCTGCCGTTCTGTTCGAAATACAGCTCGTTGTTGCTGTCGGCCTGGTGGGTCTGCATCTGGTTGCGGTTGCCGTTCTGGTTCAGGCGCGCCAGCTGGTTGGCACCTTCCTGCGTGAAGTTGACGGTGTTCATCACCCCTTGCTGGTTGATCTCGGCGCGCTGGCTGCTACCGAACTGCCCGCCGGATTTCTCGCCCTTCCAGTTGCTGGCCATGACCTTGTTGCCGACGCCATTGGTCTGGATGCTCAGGTTGTGGTTGTCGCCGGTCTGGTAGGTGAAGTGCAGGTTGGCATTGCCGGTCTGGCTGATACTGGTCACCGACTGGGTGGTTTCGAACTGATCGGACCAGCTGGCGTTGCCCCGACCGCTCTGGCTCAACATGGCGAGGTTATCCTGGCCGAAGCTCTGGTCGATGTAGCCTTCGTTGAGCTGGCCGTTCTGCAGCACGCTGGCCTGGCTGTGGGCCTGGTTGTCTTGCCAGACTTCCACCGAGTGGCCGGTGCCGGTCTGGCTGATGCCGATGGTGCCGCCCTGGCCGTCGCGCTGGTCGCCGTACGCCCAGTTCTGCTTGCCCTCCTGGTAGATGGCAATGTTGCCGTTCTCATGGGTCATGTGTTCGGCGGCGGCCTGGTTGTCGCTGCCGCCCTGCATGATCAGGCTCTGGTTGTTGGTGCCGCCGAACAGTTGCTCGACGGTGGCTTCGTTGCGTTCGCCCCACTGCATCGTGGTGGCCTGACTGCCGAGCTGGGTGTCCTGCCAGATGATCGAGCGGTTGCCCGTCCCCTGTTGGGTCTGTAGCGCCTGGTTGTTCTCGCCGACCGACTGGCTGGCGAAACTGTCGTTGAGGCTGCCTCCGGACTGCTGGGTGATCTGGCTGCCGTTCTCGAACAACTGCTCGGCGTAGCCTGCGTTGAACGAGCCGGTGGCGCTTTGCTGGACATGGCTGGTGCTGGTGTCCTGGATCGCCAGGTGGTTGTGGTCGTGCCCGGCCTGGTTCTGCGTCACCGAGGCGAAGGGCGCGAAGGTCTGCAGGACTTCGGCGATGTTCTGCGCGCCTTGCTGGGTCTGGGTCGAGGTGCTGTCGTCGGCCATGACCTGGCCGACCAGGGCCAGGGTAATGGCAGCGCTCAAGGGTGCGAGCTTGTACATGGTGGTGCCTCCAGGTCTATCGGTATTGGGTGATCTGTACGTGCTGGCCGTTGCCGGCCTGGGTCACGGCACTGTTGAGCCCCGAGCCGTTCTGCTGGATCAGGGCACTGTTGTCGTTGCCGATCTGCTCGATCTGCGCACTGTTGTGGCTACCGCTCTGGCGGATCGAGGCGCTGTTGCCTTGGCCCTGCTGGCTGATCGTGGCCATCAGGTCACTGCCTTCCTGCAGGATGAACGCCTCCTGTGCGCCGCCGGCCTGGACGATACGACCCAGCAGGGCCTGGCCGTCCTGGCCGAGCAGGGCGCGGTTGCCCGTACCCTGCTGCTCGATCGAGGCCACCTGGCCGGCGCCTGCCGGCAGTACGCGAACGATCACGGGCTCGCCGAGGTCGTTGCCAGCGACCAGGTCGGCGTTGTCCATCAGGTCGTCGGCCCAGGTGAGCGGGGTGACCAGGGTCAGGCCGAGCAGCAGGGGGAGCAGGTGCATGGCGTTCTCCTTCGCGCTACTGCACGGTGACTGGCACGGTGCGCACGGTGCCTTGGCTGCTGCGGATGGTCGCCGTCGGGTTGGCCGTCGGGATCACCGTGGTGCTGTTGCTCACGGCCAGGCGCCAGCGTCCGGTCACCGGCACCGTGGTGCTGCCCAGGGTCACCAGGCCGTCCGGGGTGGTCACCTGTACCGTGATGGTGTTGCCGGTGGTCACCGAAGAGGTGCCGCTGATGTCCCAGTTGAAGCGATTGTTGGAACGCGCCGTGACGGTCGCCGCGGTGACGGCGAAGGTCTCCTGGGCGGGGCGCGGCGAAACCTGCAGCGTGACCGTGGCAGGGCTCGACAGTGCGCCGATGGCGTCACGCGCGACGTAGGTGAAGGTCGTGGTGAACGGTGCGCTGACGGTGGTTGGCGGCGTGTAGGTAATGACGCTGCCGTTGCTGCTGACGGTGCCGCGTCCGGCCGGAATGGGCTGGGTGACACTGGCGATGGCCAGCGGCAGGTTGCCTTCCGGATCGGTGTCGTTGGCCAGCACGTCGAGGGTCAGCGGTACACCCAAGGTGGCGGCGCTGTCGGCGACGGCGGTCGGTGGCTGGTTCGGGGCGACGTTGACCGTGACTGTGGCTGCCGTCGATTTCAGCCCCTTGGCGTCCTGGGCGCGGTAGCTGAAGGTGGCGACGAAGGCGTTGCTGGCGCCTGGTGGTGGGGTGTAGGTCACGGCGGTGGTGCCGTTGAGCACCACCGAGCCAAGGCCGGTGCCTGGCTGGCTCAGGTCGGTGATGGTCAGTGGCAGGTTGCCGTCCGGGTCGCTGTCGTTGGCCAGCAGGTTCAGGGTGAGCGGTACGCCGACGCTGGTGCTGCCGTTGTCGGCCTGGGCCACGGGAGGCTGGTTCTCGGCGGCGACAGGCGCTGCCCCGACCACGGTCACCGGCTCGACGTCACTGCCGCCATGGGCGGACTTGACGGTGATGCTGGCAGGGGGCTGGGTCAGGTCACTGACCGTAAGGCTCTGCAAGGTGCCGCTCTTGGACAGGCGGCCGAAGCCTTGGGCGACCAGGTCGGGGACCTGCACCTCGTCACTGGAGCTGGCTTCGATCAGCAGGCGCTTGTTGGCCCAGTCGTAGCGTGCCGTGCGCACCTTGACCACATCGGTGAGCTTGCTCGACAGCGCGGTCGGCCGGGTGGTGCCAGCGGTACTGCTGGCGGTGACCACCACCACAGGCGGTGGCGCGGCCTGGCTCAGTTGCTGGCTGAAGAACAACCCGTTGTTGTCCGGCGTCAGGCTGAACTGGCAGGGCGAAGGCGGCGTGCCGACCAGTGCCAGGCCATTGCGCAGGCAAAGGCTGGCGCTGTTTGGCGCCATGGCGAACACTTCGACGCGGGTCCCGGCGCCATTGCGCTGGTAGGTGGCGCGCTGCAGTTCCACGGGGGTCTGCTGGCGTTGATCGAGCACCTTGCCGGAGACGGTGAAGGTGTTGGTCTGGATCGTGCCGGCCGGGCCCTGGATACGCACGAAGTTGGTGTTGAACGGGCTGCCGGTGACCGCTTCGACGCGATTGGGGTCGCCGATGAAGGTCTCGGTGGCACCGGTGTCCGGATTGACCTCGCTGTAGGGGCCACCGACGCCACGCAGGAATGGGCCGAGGTTGCCAGTGAGTGCGCCGCTGAAGTTGCCCGGTGCGCCGATGCCGATGTCGCGGGTGATGTTGATCGCGCGCCGGCCCGCGGTGGTCACGTTGACCGTCTCGACCCCATAGGGGTGGGTGATGGTGTAGGTGCCGGTGCGCGGCACCGAGGCGCGGATGCGGATGCGGGCGAAGCTCTGCTGGTCGCCGTTCACCGGGTTCTCGGCCGCGAAGGCGGCTTCAAGGCCGGCGACATAGACTTCCAGCTCGTAGCCGCTGTTGCCCACCTGCGGAATGTCGGTTTCGGCGAGGAACCAGAACATCTCCGGTGGCCAGTTGTCCGGGAACACCAGGGGCAGGGCGTCGTCGTAGACGCCGGGTTCGGGCAGCAAGGTGCACATGTAGGCAGGTGCGCCCGGCGCGCCCGGTGCGCGGCTGCTGGTGGCGCGCGACTGGCACAGCTCCAGCGAAAGGTTGTCCGAATCCTTGTACCACATGGGGTAACCCCCGGTGGCAAAGGTGTAGGGCCCGGGGTCGACCTCGGAGAGCGCGGCCCAGGCCGCACTGCTGAGCGTGAGGGTGAACCCGGCGGCGCACAGCGCCCGGCGTGGCCAAGTGTTCATGCTGCCTCCTTGAAGGCGGGGCTTCTGTCTGTTCATGGCACCAGCTCCACGTCTTCGCTGTCGCTGCCGCCCTGGGCACTGGTGACTTGCACCTTGGCCGGCGGGATTGGCGAGAGCCCGGTGGTCAGCGTCTTCAGCGCACCGTTGCCCGACAGGCTACCGATCAGCGCGCCGTTGCCGGTGTGCGCGGTAAGGGCCGGGGGGGTGGTTTCGTCGCTGCTGCTGGCGACCAGCGTCAGTTGACCGCTGGCGAGGCTGTACTCGGCGCGGCTGATGGTGACCAGGTCGGTCAGGCTCATGGGCGCCGTGGTCGGTGTGCTGGTGGCGATTGCCAGGCTGTTGTCGGCGGTCACCTGCAGGGTCAGCGGCAGGCTCGGGTTGAGCGCCGACTGGGCGTACCAGGCGCCGGTGCCGTTGGCTTCGCCCAGTGCCAGTGTGGGCGTCTGGCTGCTCAGGGTGACGGTGGCCGGTGCTGGCGGGGCCATGACGAAGACATCCTGCTGGGCGCGCAGGTCGCCGTTCTCGGTGTGCCGTGAATAGGTGCTGCGCAGCGGGATCAGTGGAGTCGGGCGGTTGATCGTCGACAGCTTGCCGGACACGGCGAACAACTCGGTGCGCAGGTCGATGCCGTTCGGGCCTTCGATACGCACGAAGTTGGTGTTGAACGGGCTGCCGGTGACCGGCTCTTCCAGGTTCGGGTCGCCGATGTAGCGTTCGCTGGCTCCGCTGCCGGGATTGGTCTCGGTGTAGGGCCCGTTGACGCTGCGCAGGAACGGCCCGACATCGCCTTTGAGCGCGCCGCTGAAGTCGGCTGGAGAACCGATGCCGATGTCGCGGGTCATGTTGATCGCGCGGCGGCCAGCGGCCGGTACGTCGAAGACTTCGACGCCGTAGGGGTGGGTGACCACGTAAGTGCCTGCAACCGGCACATCGACGCGGATGCGTACCCGGGCGAAGCTGACCTGATCGCCTTCGACCGGCTCCTCGGCGCTGAAGGCTGCCTCGATGGCCGTGCCGTAGCTCAGGTCGATGCCGCGCGCAGCGTCGACGATGGCCGCATCGGCGGTGAACCAGAAGGCTTCGTCAGGGAAGTTGCTGGGGAACTGGATGGGCTGGGTGTCATCGAAGACGCCCGGGGTCGGCAGCAACGTGCACATGTACGAAGGCGCTCCCGGCGCGCCGGCAACCCGTGAGCTGACGGCTTTGGACAGGCACAGGTCGAGGACTCGACCATGGCTGTCCTGATACCAGGCGGCGAAGTTGCCGTTGGCGAGGTTGTAGGGGCCGGTATCGACCGCGTACAGCGCAGCCTGGGCCGGTAGCTGGATCAGGCCGGCGAAGATCGCCATGGCCAGTGGGTGGGGCGTCGGTCGGTGCATGAGCAGATCCTCCTGCAAACGGGCCCATGGTTTGGGGCGTCTGCACAGGGATCGGCAACAGTTGTGCCAGCTTGCTTGAAGTGTGCTGCAGGGCTTGTGGGGCGTGGCTTTGGCGGGTGAGCGCAAAAGTGAATGCCGGAGTATTCGATGGGCGGATAACCCCAGCTTTGGGGAATTGGGGAGGCCTGGGCAACCCCTGTGGCCTGGGTCGCTGCCATCCACAGCCGAACCCCGCTTTACGTATACGGCACGCTGACGCACACTGCGCAGAGTTCCGGGGTACAGCTGGAGTAAACGATGGCGCGACAATCACCCATAACAGACGCCCACGACCCGATGCAGCAATCCCGCCAGGTCCGCCTGCACCTGGCCAACGAGGGCAAGTTGCCTTCGGGCATGCTGCGCGAGGAGATCGATGCCTCATGGCGGCGCAGCCACGGCCATGGCCTGGACTGCCTGCAAGGCGAGCAGGTCGGCCTTGGCATCGAGCACGGTCAGAACCTGCAGACGCTGCTCGAACTCAACCGCACACTGATTGATGCCGTCACGCCCGAGCTCGACTACCTGGTCGAGCGTCAGGGCAAGGGCGCAATCATCATCCTCGGCGACGCCCAGGCCAACGTGCTGGCCATCGAAGGGCAGACCCATGTGCTCAACCGCAATGGCCTGCGCGACCTGCACCCCGGCAGTTGCTGGAGCGAGGCATTGCGCGGCACCAATGCCATCGGCACCGCCGTGGTCGAAGGGCGGCCCACCCTGATCAACTGTGGCGAACACTACCTCGATCGCCTCAGCCCGTTCTCCTGCACTTCGGTCCCTCTGCGCGACCCTCGCGGCGAGGTAATCGGTGTACTCGACATTACCCGCGAAGGGGTGATGAGCCAGCCCCAGGACAGCCTCTCGACCCTGATGCTTGCCGCCGGCAACATCGAGAGTCGGCTGTTCGGCCTGTACCACCCCGAGCAGTTGGTGCTGGCGTTCCACAGTCGCCCACAGTACCTGGGCAGTGCCTGGCATGGGCTATTGGCCCTGAGCCTTGATGGTGAGGTGATGGCGGCGAACGAAAATGCCTGCCAATTGCTCGGGCTGCCACGCCCTGGCTTGATCGGCCGCCGTTGCAGCGACTTGCTCGGCGAGCGTTCGCCGGCCTTTCTCAACCGCCTGTGGCAAGGCGGGATGAGCAGTGTGCAGACTGCCAAAGGGGAGTTCTTCGTTCGGGTGCTGCAACTGCCTCGGCATGGCAACCTGGGGGCGACCGTCGCGACAAAGCCTGTTGCTGCGCTCAAGTCGCCGGCGCTCGATGCACTGGGCGCGGGCGATAGCCGTCTGGCGCGGGGTTTGCGCATGGCTCGCCAGGGCCTGGTCAACGGCCTGCCGGTGCTGCTGCTGGGGGAAACCGGGACAGGCAAGGAAGTGGTGGCGCGCGCCCTGCACCAGGCCAGCCCGCGTGCGGACAAAGCGTTCGTGGCCGTCAACTGCGCGGCGATTCCCGAAGGGCTGATCGAGTCCGAGCTGTTCGGCTACCGTGACGGCGCGTTTACCGGCTCGCGCCGCGGCGGCATGGTCGGTCGGCTGATGCAGGCCCATGGCGGTACCTTGTTCCTCGACGAAATCGGTGACATGCCACTGGCCCTGCAAGCGCGGCTGCTGCGCGTGCTGCAGGAGCGTCGCGTGGCGCCGCTCGGGGCTGGCGAGGAACAGGACATCGACGTGGCGATCATCTGTGCCACGCACCGCGATCTCAAGCGGCTGGTGGCCGAGCAGCACTTTCGCGAAGACCTGTACTACCGGGTCAACGGCGTATCCCTGCGCCTGCCGGCCTTGCGCGAGCGCGATGACCTCGGGGCCCTGATCGAAGGGGTGCTGGACAAGCTCGGTGCCCGAGGCGTCACCCTCGATCCGGCACTGGCCTGCCTGCTCGAAGGCTTCGACTGGCCGGGCAATATCCGCCAACTGGAAATGGTATTGCGCACCGCGCTGGCCATGCGCGAGGAGGGTGAGCAGATACTCGGGCTCGATCACCTGACCGATTGCCTGCTCGACGAGTTGTCCAGTGGCGCCCCTGTGGCCGGTAGCCTGCGCGAGAATGAACTGGAGTTGATCCGTGGCGCCCTGGCGCGTCACCAGGGCAATGTATCGGCCGCCGCCGAAGCGCTGGGCATCAGCCGCGCGACGCTGTATCGCAAACTCAAGCAGTTGCGCGGTTAGACCATGGGCGGAGTGTTCTCGCGCCTGATCGAGTCTGGCGACCCCGTGCTCATGCGCCAGGCCCTGGCCTGGCTGTATGGCTTCGTGCGGCCCCAGCGCCGGGCCATCGCCGTGCTGCTGGGGTTGTCGTTGCTCGCTTCGCTGCTGGCCCTGGCCCAGCCCTGGCTGATCAAGACCTTGATCGACGATGGCTTGCTCGCCCGCGATTACCAGACGCTCTGGCACATGGCAGCGTTCATGATCGGTGCCGGGGTGCTGGGGACCGTGCTGTCGGGGGGCAATCGCTACCTGCATACGCGTTTGTCAGGGCGCATCCTGTTCGCCTTGCGCGATGACCTCTACCGACACTTGCAGCAATTGTCGCCGACGTTCTACGGGCGCCGCCGCACGGGCGATATCCTTTCGCGCCTGGACGGCGATGTCGCCGAAATCCAGCGCTTTGCCGTGGATTCGCTGTTCGCGGCCGTCTCCAGCGTGATCGGCCTGCTGGGCGCGGTGGCCCTGATGCTGATGTTGTCGTGGCAACTGTCATTGTTGCTGGCCTTGCTCGTACCGATCGAAGTGCTGTGGCTGCGTTGGATGCGGCGCAAGGTCGAGCGCGAAGTGCGCAGCCTGCGTGAGCGCTCGGCGGACGTGTCGTCGTTCCTGGTCGAGACGCTGCCTGCGATGAAGTTCATCCAGGCCGCCGGCCAGCAGGGCCGTGAAGCGGGGCGCCTGGATCAGTTGGGGCAGGGCTACATGAAGCAACTGCTCAAGGTGCAGATCACCGAATTCTTCACCCAGGCCGTGCCCGGCACCCTGACTTCGTGGTGCCGCGCCTGTGCCTTTCTGGTGGGTGGCTGGTGGGTGATCCAGGGCACGTGGCAGTTGGGTGCGCTGATCGCCTTCTCCACCTACCTGGGCATGGCCGTTGGGCCGGTGCAGAGCTTGCTTGGCCTGTATGTCGCGGTGCAGCGGATGGCGGTGAGCCTGGGCCGGGTCATGGAGCTCAAGCGCGAACCGGTGGCGGTCAGCGAGCCGCAGGTGCCCAGGTCGATGCCCGAGGGGCCAGGTGAGCTGCGCCTGGAAGGCGTAGGCTTTGCCCACGAGGGCCGCCAAGGGGCGGTGCTCGATCAGGTCGATATCACCGTCGGCGGTGGGCTGAAGGTGGCCATCAGCGGCGCCTCCGGAGTGGGCAAGTCGACCCTGATCGACCTGCTGCAGCGTTTTTACGACCCGGATCATGGGCGCATCCTGCTCGACGGTGTCGACCTGCGCGAGCTCGACCTGGCCGCCCTGCGCCGCCGCATCGCCGTGGTCAGCCAGGACATCGTGCTGTTTCGCGGCACCCTGGCCCAGAATCTCGCCTACAGCACACCTGATGTCAGCCGCACCGCGCTGGAACAGGTGGTGCGCCTGACCCGTCTGGAGGGCTTGGTGCAAAGCCTGCCGATGGGGCTCGATGGCGCGCTCGGCGAGCGCGGCCAGCAGTTGTCCGGCGGGCAGAAACAACGTATCGCCATCGCCCGTGCCTTGCTGCAGGATCCAGCGATCCTGGTACTGGACGAAGCCACTTCGGCAGTGGACGAGGCGACCGAGCGCGAAGTGATTGCCGCCATCGATCAGTTGTTTGCCGGGCGCACGCGCATTCTCATCAGCCACAGGCCGTCGACCCTGGCCGATGCAGACCTGCATCTGCAACTGCAGGGCGGCCAGTTGCGGGTTCTGGAACGGGTGCACGCCGACCATGGTCGCTGATCTGCGCTTGGGGGTGATCGACAGCGGCTGCACGTCGCCGCAAATGCCGACGGTGCTGGCCGCGCGGCGTTTCTGGCTGCAAGACGGACTGCTCCAGGAGGGCGAAGCGCTACCTGACACCCTTGGCCATGGCCGTGCGGTCCTGGAGTGCCTGCGCGAGGGGGCCGGTGATACACCGGTGCTGCTGGCCCAGGTGTTCAGCGACCAACCGCGCACCAGCGCCTTGCAGGTGGCTGCCGCCTTGCTGTGGCTGGTGGAGCAGGGTGCGACCCTGGTCAATATGAGCCTGGGGCTGCAGCAGGACCGCCCAGTGCTGCGCCAGGCCTGCGCCGCCGCCCAGGCTGCCGGCGTCGTGTTGTGTGCTTCCAGCCCGGCCCGGGGTGCGCCGGTGTATCCGGCCAGCTACCCGAACGTGCTGCGCATCACCGGCGACGCCCGGTGCAGCGCAGGCCAGTGGTCATGGCTGGGCACGGCGCAGGCCGACTTTGGCGCGCCGGTGGGGGGCAATGCCCAGGCGGGGGCCAGCCTGGCATGTGCCGCCTTGACCGGGCGAATGTGCGCATTGCTGCGCGAGCATCCCGAGCTGCAACCTGCACAGCTACGTGCCTGGCTGCAAGCGCATGCGGCCTTCGTCGGGCCTGAGCGTCGAGGTGTCGATGAGCCGTGATCCGCACATCCTCGTGCTCGGTGCAGGCCCTGCCGGGGCGGCAACCGCCATAGGCCTGCGGCGCATGGGCTATACGGTCACGCTGGTGTCGGACTGGCGTCGTTTCGATGCCGTCGAAGGAGTGTCGCAGCGCGTGTTGGACGGCCTGCACCATGCAGGGCTTGGCTTGGCACTCGCAGTGGCGACGATCGCTGCCGCGCGTCAGGTGCAATGGAACGGCGAGCGGCTGCAGATGAATCAGGAGTTCCTGCTTGATCGGGCATGTTTCGATCGGGCGCTGCGCGAGGATCTGCTGCGCGCCGGGGTGAATCTCGTTCAGGGGCGTGTCCGCGAGCTGACGCAGGAGGGACGATACCGGGCGCGGCTCGACGACGGCCAGGTGCTGCAAGGCGATTTCCTGGTCGAAGCCCGTGGTCGCCAGGCCCCGCTGCCTGCCAGCCGCCTGCGCGGCCCGGAAACCATCAGCCTGCTCAACCTCTGGCAATCGACGGCAGGCGGCACGCCGGCCTCTGCAGTGGAAAGCCTCGACGATGGCTGGGCATGGATGGCGCGTCTGGCAGACGGGCGCTGCTACTGGCAAATCACCCTTGATGCCAGCGTGGCCTCGCTGCCGGGCAAGGCGGCACTGGGTGAGTATTGCGCGACCCGGCGCCGGCAGTCGCCAGGGGTCGCGCAGTTGTTCGATGCACGCGCGCTAGAGCCCGCTCAGGTGCATGCCCGCAGCAGTACGGCGATTCTTGCCGGCGAGTGTGCCGGCGCGGACTGGCTGCGGGTGGGGGATGCGGCGATGGCCGTCGATCCGTTGTCGGGCAACGGGATCTTCCAGTCACTGTCGTCGGCCTTGCAGGCGCCGGTGGTGATCAACACCTTGCTGAGGCGGCCGGAGCGGGCGGCCTTGGCGCAGCGCTTCCACCAGCAACGGGTGGAGCACTTGTTCCTACGTTTTGCCCGTACGGGACGGGATTTCTACCGGCTGGAACAGCAGCATGCCGGCGCGGGGTTCTGGGTGCCACGTCAGCGGTGGCCTGATGACCAGGCCATGCACCAGGCCGCGCATTGGCAGACGGTTCGAGTCGAACGCAGGCCGGTGTTGCGCGAAGGCTGGGTGGACGAGGCCGAGGTAGTGGTAACGGCTGACCAGCCGCTGGGTGTATGGCACCTGCAGGGCATTGAACTGGCACCGGTGGTACGGGCCCTGCAGGCGGGTTCTAGCCTGGTCGAGGTGCTGGCGGACCAGCCTGAGCAAGCTCAAGCGATGGTGCGACGCTGGTTACTGGAGCAGGGTTATCGCTGAGGGCCGCGTATTGCTTTTGCGAGTAACCAAGCGCCTGCACGACGCTTGGCGAAGGCTCAGAAGAAAGTCCCGATCACCAGTTGCAGGTAGGTCCCGGTATCCCGGCTACCCAGCTGCATGCCGCCACTGTCGGCACTGCGCTCGGGTTTGTAGAAGCCCAGCACCGGGCTGATCAGCAGGTGATCGTTGACCATCCACTCCACATACAGGTCCAGCTCTCGTCCGCCGACATTTCCCTGGTCGGTGTCCAGCGTGTCGAAGTCGAAGTACAGCGCGCCAAGGGTCAGGTTGTCGCGAGGCTTGGCCTTCAAGCCCACATGCTGGACCTGGGTGTTGGTGTTGAAAGGACCGGCATAATTGGCGGCGACCTCACCCTGGAACCAGGTGCCGTAACCCCGGCTGAGCCCGTAGAACAAGGGGTCGAAATCCTTGGAGAAGCGGCTGTAGCGGTAGCTGGCGGTGGGTGTCCATGGCAGTTGCGAAAAGGTCCAGCTGCCTTCCAGGTACCAGGCGTTCTCACGTGTGCCTCGTTGGTCCTGGGTGACGTACTCGCCGGCCACCTCCAGGTCCTGGACACCGAGGTTGCCGCGTCCGCGCAGACTGACGGTGTCCATGCCATCGCGGTGCTCCAGGCCCATGATCTGGGCATAGCGACGGTCCACATCCAGGCCATGAATCCAGCTCAGGCCAAGGGTGCCTGCGTCGCCGACGTGCTCCAGATTGGCGACAGCCATGGCGCTGTCGGCCTGGTAGTGGTTGTCGGACTTGAGCCACATCAGGTCGCCACGCCAGCCCTGGCTGCCGCCCAGGCGCAGCACGGCGGTGCGGTCGAAGGCCTTGCGCGCCGCCAGGTAGTAGGCGCCGCCGCGGTTGAAATTGGCACCCAGGTCGACCTTGCCGAGGTTGACGGGGTCGCCCTGGATCAGGAAGCCATCCCCCAAGGTGACCACCTGGCGGCCGCCGGAAATATCGATGCCGTCTTCACCCAGCAGCGGGAACAGCGTCCCCGAGCGCCAGCCAAGATAAGCATCCTCAACGGCCGTGCGGCGTTCGTCCCCCAGGGTCAGGCCCGCGGCATCGCCGTCACCCCAGGTGGCGGAGCTGAGCAGGCTGAAGGCGCCGTACAGTGAGCCGCTGTCGGCCAACGTCTGGCTCGCGCTCAGGCCATATTTGACGTAGCCCTCGCGCCAGTTGCTGCTGCCAGGCTTGCGGTTGCCGGCCTGGTTGAAGCTTTCGTCACTGTGAAAGATGCCGAACAAGGCCTCGAGGTTGGCGTTGAGGACAGTGCCATCCTGGTTGTAGAGCTCGTGGGCCTGGGTAAGGGGGGCGGCCAGCAGAAGGGCCAGCGTGCAGACGAGCGGATGCCTCATGGTGTGCTCCATGTTTTCTTGTTGTTTTCAGGAAGTCGGCCTCTTTGCCGGCAACGCTGCGAAGAGGCCGGCGCAGCTCAGGTTCAGAGCTTGATCAGTACCGACTTGAGCTCGGTGTAGTAGTCGATCGCCGCAGCGCCCATCTCCCGGCCGACGCCCGATTGCTTGTAGCCACCGAAAGGCAGCGCAGGATCCAGCGCACTGTGGCAGTTGACCCAGACCGAACCGGACTTGATGCGCGGAATCATTCGATGCACGGCGCTCAGGTCGTTCGACCAGATGCTCGCGCCCAGCCCGTAAGGGTTGTCATTGGCCATGCGCACGACCTCGTCGATATCGTCGAAGGGCATCGCCACCAACACCGGGCCGAAGATCTCTTCCTGGACCAGGCGATGGCGCTGGTCGACATCGACGAGCACCGTCGGTTTGACGAAGTAGCCCGGCCCGTAGCTTTCACCGCCGCAGGCGATGGTCGCGCCGAGCTCGCGGCCCAAGGCGATGTAGCTGCTGACCCGGTCCTGCTGCTTGGCGGAGATCAGCGGCCCCATCTGCACCGCCGGGTCCAGGCCGCTGCCGAGTTTCATGCCGTTGGCGATGCCGGCGATGTCGGCCACCACATTGTCGAAATGCTTGCGGTGCACATACAAGCGCGATCCTGCACAGCACACCTGGCCCTGGTTGAAGAAGATCGCCGTGGCCGCACCAGCGGCGGCTTCCTGCAGGTTGGCGTCGGGCATGACGATGGTCGGCGACTTGCCGCCCAGCTCGAGGGTGACGCGGGTCATGTTGTCCATCGCGGCCTTGCCGATCAGCTTGCCGACTTCGGTCGAGCCGGTGAAGGTGAGCTTGTCCACGCCCGGATGGCGGCTGAGGGCGGCGCCAGCGTTGAGCCCGGTGCCTGTGACCACGTTGAACACGCCAGCCGGGTAACCGGCTTCATCGACCAGCTCGGCGAGCTTGAGCGCCGTCAGTGGGGTTTCGTCGGCAGGCTTGAGTACCATGGTGCAGCCGGTGGCCAGCGCCGGGCCGAGTTTCCAGCAGGCCAGCAGCAGGGGGAAGTTCCAGGCGACGATGGCTCCGACCACGCCGACCGCTTCGCGGCGAATGAAACCGTGGAACTGTTCGTCGGGCATCAGCGGCATCGAAGCCTCGACGGTGCTGCCCTCGATCTTGGTAGCCCAGCCGGCCATGTAGCGCAGGAAGTCGATGGCCAGTTGCACGTCCATGACCTGGGCGACGTTGGCGCTCTTGCCATTGTTCAGGCATTCGAGCTCGGCCAGTTCGCGGGCATCGCGCGCCATCAGGTCGGCCAGGCGCCACAGCAGGTTCTGCCGCTCGCGTGGGCGCATCCGGCTCCAGGGTGAGTCGTCGAAGGCCTGGCGGGCTGCGCGCACGGCACGGTCGACGTCCTCGGTGTCGGCCGAGGGAACCTCGCCGAGAATCTCGCCGGTGGCCGGATTGCGGAAACTCAAGGTGCGGCCACTGGCGGCGTCCTGCCAGTCGGCGCCGATGCGCATCTTCAGCTTGCGCGCGAGGAACGCCTGGGTGGCGGGCAGGATGGGCAGGTCGGAAAGCATGGGGCGGTGCCTCTTGTCATAGGAGTGTGGCAAGGGCGGCGCAATGGCCGTGCCAAGGTGGCCTTGCGGATTTAAGTCATTGATCAGTTTGATTTTTGTGTTGGTGTACAGGGTGGATTGCGGGGCTGTGCTGTTGCACATTGAGACGGTGTGAGACGGTGGTGAAACAGGTAGACCGCGCTGGCCTTTTCGCGGGCAAGCCCGCTCCTACAGATATTGAATCCTGCACCAACCCGTAGGAGCGGGCTTGCCCGCGAAAAG
>NZ_JBNFMU010000227.1:0-80742 GCF_049942315.1 Pseudomonas wayambapalatensis | reverse complement strand
GAATGGGATGGGAGTTCAGACGTGTGCTCTTCCGATCCAACGGATCTTCAATAATGTTGTTGTTTTGTTCGTGGGCACGCCCGCGAACAGAACAACCCCTCGCATCGGCCATAACTACCGCGTGAATGAAATATATTTAAAACTCCCCACGGCCTGCCCCTTTTCTAAACTTTGTTTCATCGAAAACCCTGCCAATCTCCCGTTCTATTCATCGTCCCCCAGGCATAAAGCGTGGAGAATGGCGCGCCGCTCGCCATGCCCGCTACCGGACCTGCGCCGCAACGAGTGGCGGTCGGCCCTGCGCTGCATGGCTGCGCCACTTTCAGCTTTGAACGGATAGGCAGTGCGCTAAACAGAGATTGTCTATCTGGGCAAGTTCTCAAGGCGAATAAGTCAGTCCCAACGAATGTCTCGAACCTACTGATGACTTTAAGTTCATTTCAACGTTTCGATGTCGCCACTTAACATTGAACTGCGGATGACTTACCCGTCTTGAGGAAATGTATGAACACGCACGCACCGATCACCTTTACCGCTACCCCCGAACGCATCCTGATTACCGGCGCCACGGGTTTCCTCGGCGGGTCGGTCGTCGCCCAGCTGATCGCCAATGGCCAAGGCCCGCAACTGGTATTCCTGGTCCGCGCCGAAAACGCCGGGCAAGGGCTTGAGCGCCTGCGCGACAACCTGCAGCAGCATGGCGTCAGCCAGGCCGAATGCCTGGTGCTGAATGCCGGGCAGATCATTTGCGGCGACTTCCTCGACACCTCCTGGCTGGAGCGCGAAACGCCGCGCCTGCTGGAGGTCGATCGGGTCATCAACTGTGCTGCCGTGGCGTCGTTCTCGAAGAACCCGGCCATCTGGCCGGTCAACGTCGAGGGCACCTTCGCCTTTGCCGAGGTGATGAGCCGCTCCAAGCGCCTCAAGCGCTTCCTCCACGTGGGCACCGCCATGTGCTGCGGCCCTGAGCGTGAATCGCCGATCAGTGAATCCTGGGAGTTTCCGGACGCTGAACAGCAACTGGTGGACTACACCGCCTCCAAGGCTGAAATCGAGCGACGCATGCGCGAGGAACTGCCGGCCCTGCCGCTGGTGGTGGCGCGCCCCTCGATCGTGGTCGGTCACCGCAGCCTGGGTTGCCAGGCCTCTGGCAGCATTTTCTGGGTGTTCCGCATGGGCTTCGCCCTGGAAAGCTTCACCTGTGGCCTCGACGAACAGATCGACGTGATTCCGGTGGACTACTGCGCCGAGGCGCTGATCGGCCTGACCCTCAAGCCGCGCCTGAGCCACGACCTCTACCACATCTCCGCCGGGCATGATTCGGCCTGTACTTTCGGCGAGATCGACCAGGCATTCGCCCTGGCCAACGGCGCCGCGCCGGTGGGCGAGCGCTACCGCAAGATCGATGTCGACAACCTCAAGGAACTGGCCGCCAGCTTCGAGTCGCGCATCGGCCCGGCCAACCCACGCCTGGTCCTGCGAGCCCTGCGCCTGTACAGCGGTTTTGCCGACCTGAACTACCTGTTCGACAACCGCCGCCTGCTCGATGAGGGCATTGCCGTGCCGCCGCGCTTCACCGACTACCTGGATGTGTGCGTGCGCTCCTCCAGCGGTGTGAGCATTGCCACCCAGATGCAGTGGGACTTCAAGTAAGCAGGCGCTTCGCGGGTGAGCCCTTCGCGGGCAAGCCCGCTCCCACGATTGAGCGGGAAAGCCAGTCGCTGCCCGCAAAACCTGAGCGGTGCAGTTCTGTAGGAGCGGGCTTGCCCGCGAAAAGCACACTGCGGTGGAGCATCGGCTTTGCCGCAGAGCCATAGTCCATGGCGCAGCGCTGCCTCAGAGCGTCACCAGCCCATGCTCCAGCGCGTACTTCACCAGTGCTGCTGGGGTATCGATATTCAGCTTGCGCCGGATGCTCAGCCTGAAGGTCTCCACCGTGCGCACGCTGATGCCCAGCTCCCGGGCCATCTCCTTGTTGTTGCTACCCCTGGCGATCATCGCCAGCACCTGCAGCTCGCGCGGGGTCAGGTCGTTCTCGTCGCGGCCGCTGCTGACCAGCTTGCGGGCAATTTCCGGGCTGTAGAAACTGCCACCGGCAGCAATCGCCTCGATCGCGGCAATCAGCTCGGTGGAGGGTGCGTTCTTCAGCACATAGCCCCTCGCCCCCGCTGTGATCGAGGTGCGCACGTACTCCTGGTTGTCGTACATGCTCAGCATCAGCACCCTGATGCCGGGGTACAAGCCACACAGGCGGCGGGTCAGCTCCAGGCCGTTCATGTCCTGCAGGCCAACATCCACCAGCAGGATATCCAGCTCCAGCGAGGCCACCAACTCAAGCGCCTGGGCGCCGGATTCGGCCTGGCCGACCACCTGGAAATGGGCAATTGCGCCCAGCAGTGCCTTGACGCCGTCGCGTACCAGCACATGGTCGTCGACCAAAGCAATGCGGATCGGTGTGGTGTCGCTCATGCAAGCCTCGGGTTGTTCATGGGTATCTGGACCTGCAGCTCGGTGCGTCCGGCAGACGACGCAATGCTGAAACTGCCCCGGTGATGCTCGACCCGCTCGCGCAGGTTGCGCAGGCCTATGCCGTGGCTTTCGTACGCGGCACTTGGGTCGAAGCCCATGCCGTTGTCCTCCACGCGCAGTACCAGCAACCCGTCGTGGGCAGAGATGGAAATGATCGCGACACTGGCCTTGGCGTGGCGGTCAACATTGGCCAGCGCCTCCTGGATGATACGGAACAGCGTCAACGAAAGCTCGGCATCCACCTCGATGTCCGTCAGCCCGCACTCGTACTGGGTACGGATGCCGGTGCGCTGCTCGAAATCGCGCACATGCTGGTCGATGGCGGGCGAAAGACCCAGGGTGTCGAGCAGCGAGGGGCGCAGGTCGTGGGAAATCCGCCGCACCTCGCCGATCGCCGAAGCCAGGCGAGTGGTGCCGTTGCGCAGGTTGTCCAGCCCGCCGGCACGACCGTTGTCGAGCTCCATCGCCGCGAGCTCGAACTGGAACTTGATCGACACCAGTTCCTGGCTGATGCCGTCGTGCAGTTCGCGCGCCACCCTCGAACGCTCCTCCTCCTGCAGATCGACGATACGCTGGTTCAGCGCCGACAGCTTGCGGTCGGCCAGGCGGTGTTCGCTGACGTTGAGCATCAGCCCACCGGCAAAGATCACCAGTACCGCCAGCAGCGAGAACGAGGCGATGGCCAGCACCGTGGTCAGCACGCCGGAGGCCACCTCCTGGCGCGACTTGAGCGTGGCCACCTCGACGTCGTCGATGTAGATGCCGGTGCCGAGCATCCAGCCCCAACGCTCGAGCATCACCACATAGGCCAGCTTGCCGGTGGACTGCCCGGTGGAGGGTTTCTGCCAGTCGTACAACTGGTAGCCGTCACCACGTTCGGCGCTCTTGAGCAGCGCCTGGATGACCAGCAGGCCCTTGTTGTCGGTCATGCCGATCAGGTCCTTGCCCACCAGTTCGGCCTGGCGCGGGTGCATCAGGCTCTTGCCGTGGCGGTCGTAGACGAAGAAGTAGCCGTCCAGGCCGAAGTTGGCCCGCGACAGGATCTGCAGGGCGCGCTGGCGAGTGTCGTCATCGTCGGCGCCGCTGTCGTACAACGGCGCGATCAGGCTCATGGCCAGGCCCAGGTAGTTCTTCAACTCGGCCTTCTTCGCCGCCATGATGCTGCTTTCCACCAGGCGCGCCTGGTCCTCCTCGAGCTTGCGGCTCTGGGCGAACACCAGGATGCAGATGAACAGCACCGAGACGATCAGCGGCAGGACACTGAGCGTGACGATCTTGTGCTTGAGTTGCATGGTCACTCCGGTTG
Source organism: Pseudomonas wayambapalatensis (assembly GCF_049942315.1). Taxonomy (NCBI): domain Bacteria; kingdom Pseudomonadati; phylum Pseudomonadota; class Gammaproteobacteria; order Pseudomonadales; family Pseudomonadaceae; genus Pseudomonas; species Pseudomonas wayambapalatensis. The sequence continues at coordinate 76,907 of NZ_JBNFMU010000227.1, read as the reverse complement.
CGGGGGCGGCGCGGCGCCAGCTTCGCCTGTGGCCCCGGCAAATGACAAGGGCGCCACGACAAGCGTGGCGCCCCTTTTACACGGCAAACACCTCAGCAGCAACGCGTCGGACGTCCGCTGGCACCGTTGTAGCGTGCATCCTGCCGCTCGCGGAAGAACGCCTTGCGGCTCATCACCGGCTCGCCCGGGTGCTGGGCCTGCATATGCGCGACGTAGGTGTCGTAGTCGGGCATGCCGACCAGCATGCGCGCAGCCTGCCCCATGCATTTGCCCATCTTGCTCAGTTTGCTCAACATCGCAGCGTTCCTCAGGCGTCGGGGATCGGCTGGAACGGCGACTCCTTGTCGCTGCGCTCAGGCTTGACCCAGGCGCGTCTGCCGACCTTCACCGCAAAGCACAGGATGCTCAGCACCACGAACAGGAACAACCCGGTCAGCACGGCGTTGGTGTAGGCGTTGAAGATCACGTGCTGCATCTGTGCCAGATCCTTGGCCGGTGCCAGCACCTGCCCGGCTGCTGCGGCATCGCTGTACTTGCGCGCCAGCGCCAGGAAGCCCATGCCCGGGTTGGGGTCGAACAGCTTGATCAGGCCCGCGGTGGTGGTGCAGATCAGCAGCCATACGGCAGGCAGCAAGGTGACCCAGACATACTGCTGGCGCTTCATGCGGATCAGCACCACCGACGCGAGCATCAGGGCGATGCCGGCCAGCATCTGGTTGGAGATGCCAAACAGCGGCCACAAGGTGTTGATGCCGCCCAGTGGATCGATCACCCCCTGGTACAGCAACCAGCCCCACATCGCCACGCAGCCGGCGGTGGCCACCAGGTTGGCGGTCCAGGAGTCGGTCTTTTTCAGTGCCGGCACGAAGTTGCCCAGCAGGTCCTGGAGCATGAAACGCCCGGCTCGGGTGCCGGCATCCACGGCGGTCAGGATGAACAACGCCTCGAACAGGATCGCGAAGTGGTACCAGAACGCCATGGTGTTCTCACCCGGCAGCGCCTGGTGCAGGATCTGCGCGATACCCACGGCCAGGGTCGGTGCACCACCGGCGCGGGCCAGGATCGAGTGCTCGCCGATGTCGGTGGCGGTCTGCTGGAGGATTTCCGGGGTGATGGTGAAGCCCCAGTTGCTGACGGTCTGCGCCACCGTGACCACATCACCGCCGACCACCGCGGCCGGGCTGTTCATGGCGAAGTACACGCCCGGCTCGATGACCGAGGCGGCAACCATGGCCATGATCGCCACGAACGACTCCATCAGCATGGCGCCGTAGCCGATGTAGCGGGCATGGCTTTCGTTGGCCAGCAGCTTGGGCGTGGTGCCGGAGCTGATCAGCGCATGGAAGCCGGACACTGCACCACAGGCGATGGTGATGAACAGGAACGGGAACAGCGCCCCCTTCCACACGGGGCCTGTCCCGTCGACGAATTGGGTGATGGCCGGCATCTTGAGCTCAGGCGCGATCACCAGGATACCGATGGCCAGCGCCACGATGGTGCCGATCTTGAGAAAGGTCGAGAGGTAGTCGCGTGGCGCCAGAATCAGCCAGATCGGCAGCACAGCGGCGACGAAACCATAGCCGATCAACATCCAGGTGATCTGCACGCCGGTGAAGGTGAACGCTGGGCCCCACACTGGATCCGCGGCAACCATGCCGCCGCCCCAGATAGAGGCAAGCATCAGTGCCACGCCGATCACCGAGATCTCGCCGATGCGACCCGGGCGCAGGTAACGCAGGTATACGCCCATGAACATGGCGATCGGGATGGTCGCCATCACCGTGAACATGCCCCACGGGCTCTCGGCCAGGGCCTTGACCACGATCAGCGAAAGCACCGCCAGGATGATGATCATGATCAGGAAGGTGCCGAACAACGCGATGGTCCCGGGGATCGAGCCCATTTCCTCGCGTACCAGGTCGCCCAGGGAGCGGCCATTGCGGCGGGTGGAGATGAACAGGACCATGAAGTCCTGCACGGCCCCGGCCAGCACTACCCCGGCAATCAGCCAGAGCGTACCGGGCAGGTAGCCCATCTGCGCGGCGAGCACCGGGCCGACCAGTGGGCCGGCGCCCGCGATGGCGGCGAAGTGATGGCCGAAGAGGATGTGCTTGTTGGTCGGTACGTAGTCCAGCCCGTCGTTGTGCAGCACGGCCGGGGTGGCGCGGGTGGAGTCCAGTTGCATCACCTTGTTGGCGATGAACAGGCTGTAGTAGCGGTAGGCAACGAGGTAGATGGCGACGGCTGCGGTGACGATCCACAGGGCGCTGATGGCTTCGCCCCTGCGCAACGCCACGGTGCCCAGCGCGAATGCGCCCAGCAAGGCAATGGCGAACCAGGCAATTCGGGTAGCCAGTTTGGTCATCGGGATTTCTCCTGTCGCGACGGGTGTGCCGGCGACGGTTTTTGTTTTTGTGGGTGCCCGGGTAGGGACGACGACACTCTCGGCGTACTGGGTCCACAAGAACATTCGCAGTACTACGCGTAAGTACTACGTAGAACTACGTAGAGGGGGGTGTCAGTGAGGGTTGCGGTGCGCTTTTCGCGGGCAGTGCCCCAATCCTCCGAGGCGGTTTCTGGCATTATTGGCACGAGTATTGATTAATGATTCCACAACGATTGTTGAACAATCATAAGTGGAGCGTACTTCATGTCCCGAGCAACAGCCCTCACCCTCGCCCTGACCCTCAGTGCCGCCGCACAGGCCGCCGACGGCACCTTGCAGTCCGATCGCCTGTCCATCGGCTCGGACCTCACCTACCCTCCCTACACGTACCTCGACCAGGGCAAGCCTGCCGGCTTCGATCCCGAGTTCATGACCCTGCTCGGCCAGCACCTCAAGCTCGCCCCCCAGTTCCAGGACACCCGCTTTGCCAACCTGGTGATGGGGGTCAACGCTCGACGCTTCGATGTGGTCGCCTCGGCCCTTTACGTCACCCCTGAGCGCGCGGCGCAGGTCGATTTCCTGCCCTACCTCAAGAGCGGTGCCTCGCTGATGGTGCGTGCCGATGACAGTTTCCGCCCGCAAGCGCCCCAGGACCTGTGCGGCAAGCGCATTGGCTCGATCAAGGGTGGGTCGTGGATTCCCAAGCTGATGGCGCTGTCCAAAAGCCACTGCGAGGCCAACGGCCAGGCGCCGATCGACTCGCGCGAATTCCCCACCTCACCGGAGGCGGCCCAGGCCCTGCTGGCCAAGGCGGTCGATGTGCAGTTCGAAGACGCCGCAGTGGCGGCCATCACCGCCGACAAGCTCAAGGGCCGAGTGGTGATCAGTTCCCACGAGCTGATCTACCCGGTGGTCATTGGCCTTGCCGTGCGCAAGGGCAACGATGCACTGCTCGGTGAACTGCGCCAGGGCTTCGAGGCCATGAAGCACAGTGGCGAATACCAGACGCTGTTGACTCGCTACAACCTCGGCGAGCCCAGCCCTGCCGAAGTGGCCCAGGCCCTGGGCCAGAATCCTCAAGCGAAAGCGCAGTAAGCAGGAGCGTCGAGCATGCAATTCGATTGGGATTATGCCGCCGGCCTGCTGGTCAACGGCGACTTCTGGAAGGCAGTCGGCACCGTGGTGGAGTTGAGCGTCGAGACCTGGCTGCTGGGCATCGTCTTCGGCTTTGTCCTGGCGCTGGCGCGGCAGTCGAGCAACCGCGCCCTGAACCGTGGCGCGGCACTGTACATCTGGTTCTTCCGCAGCCTGCCGCTGCTGGTGCTGCTGATCTTCGTCTACAACCTGCCCCAGGTCTTCCCGAGTACCAGCGTGCTGCTGTCCAACCCCTACGCCGCCGGCCTGATCGCCTTGGTGCTGAGCGAATCGGCCTATATCGCCGAGATTCATCGCGGCGGCCTGCTGGCAGTGGCCAAGGGGCAACTCGAGGCCGGCAAGGCGCTGGGTATCCGCTACACCGGTGTGCAGCGCCTGATCGTGATTCCACAGGCGTTGCGGGTGGCATTGCCGACCCTGGCCAACGAGTACATCACCATCGTCAAGCTGACCTCGCTGGTGTCGGTGATTTCGCTGTCGGAGATCCTGCTGGTCGGCCAGCAGCTGTACACGCAGAACTTCCTGGTAATGGAGACCATGCTCGCGGTCGCCTTCTACTATGTGCTGATCGTCACGGTGTTCAGTTACCTGCTACGTCGCCTGGAGCAGCACCTTGACGTCACCCGGCGCCAGCCCAAGGCCATTGCCGATGGCCCGGCGCAACCGGCGCCTGCCCGGCGCGAGACCGCACCCAGGCAGGGCGACTTCGCCCTGCGGGTGTTCGGCGCGCGCAAGCACTATGGTCAGCTGGAAGTACTCAAGGGCATCGACCTGGACATCCGCTTCGGCGAAGTAGTGTCGATCATCGGGCCTTCGGGGTCGGGCAAGACAACGCTGATCCGCACCCTGAACGGCCTGGAGGGCCTGGATCGTGGCCAGGTCGAACTGTGTGGCGCACCCTTCCTGCGCGGGCGTGACGAAGACGGCGGCAGCCTCGGCAATCGCTTGCACATGGAGGGCATCGTCCAGGTCGGCATGGTCTTCCAGGGTTTCAACCTGTTCCCGCACAAGACGGTGCTGGAGAACGTGATACTCGCCCCACGTCACCATGGCCATGCCAGCGACACCGACCTGCGCGCCTTGGGCTTGGCGCTGCTGAGCAAGGTCGGCCTGCGCGAGCATGCCGGCAAGTACCCGCACCAGCTCTCCGGCGGCCAGCAGCAAAGGGTGGCGATCGCCCGGGCACTGGCCATGCGCCCGCAGGTGATGCTGTTCGACGAGCCGACCTCGGCGCTCGATCCGGAACTGGTCGGCGATGTGCTCAAGGTGATCGAGGACCTCGCTCGCGAGGGCATGACCATGGTCATCGTCACCCATGAAATGAAATTCGCCTTCCAGGTCTCCGACCGCGTGGTGTTCATGGAGCGCGGAGAGATCATCCAGGCCGGTGCGCCGCGCGAGTTGCTCGACAACCGCAGCGAGCGCATGGGCCGCTTCCTCAAGGACGTGCAACTGGCATGAGCAGCAAAGTCCCGGAAAAGACCGGCGAAAGCCTGCCCCTGGCCGACCAGGTGGCCCTCGAACTGCGCGAAGACATCATCGGCGGCCGCCTGGTCTCAGGCATGCCGCTGGTCGAGGCAGAGCTCACCGGCCGCTACAACGCTTCGCGCAACACCGTACGCGAGGCCCTGCACCAGTTGGGTCACGAAGGTCTGACCACCTACGTGCGCAACAAGGGTGTGATGGTGCGCAGGCTGGGGGTCGCCGAGGTGCGCGATATCTTCCTGGTGCGCCGCACACTTGAGGTGCAGGCGATCCACGGCAGCAAGCCGCTGCGCGAATACCAGTCCGACCGCATGCTCGACGCCATCGAGGCGGCCGAACTTGCCCGTGATCGTGAAGACTGGCAGGCCTTCGGCACCCACAGCCTGCGCTTTCACCAGCACATCGTCGGACTGCTGCGCAGCCCGCTGCTGGATGCCTTCTTCACCAATATCGCTGCGCAGATGCGTCTGGTGTTCGCCGTTGCGCCCGATGAAAAGAACTTCCAGAGCCCGTGGCTGGAGCGCGACCGAGAGATCCACGACCTGCTCGCCGACGGCTTGCGTCACGATGCCGCCGAAGCCATGACCCGTTACCTGGACGACTCCGAGCACGCCCTGCTCGACCTGTTCAGCCATCCACCCCGTTCCTGAAACCGGAGACCTACCCATGTACAAGGATTATCCCGCCGCCTACCAGGTCAGCAAAGGCGCTGCCCTGCAGGTCGACAAGCCTTTCTATGACCGCGTGCGCGAGCGCCAGGATGCACGCACCCTGATCGAGCAGTTCGAAGTGCCGATCCGCACCGGCCGCGCCTGGAAGGTGCCGGCCGGCCATGTGTTCCGCGTCACCACCCCGGTCGGCCCGCAGGTCGGCGACTTCAACATCTGGAACGCCAACGACCCGCGCGAGCGCCTGTGGGCGGCCCGTACCCGCCAGCTGCAGGGTGCTCACGTCACCACCTACGACCGACTGTGGTCGAACCTGCCATTCCTGCGCCCGCTGGTAACCATCACCGACGACAGCCTGGCCGACTACGGCATCGACGAACACGGCGGACGCCTGCACGACCTGCTCGGCACCCGTTGCGACCCCTACGTGAACAAGATGCTCACGGGCGAGGACTTCCATCACCACTGCCACTCCAACCTCACCCGCGCCGTGTTGCCCCATGGGCTGACCGAGTTCGACGTGCACGATGTGCTGAACATCTTCCAGTGCACCGGCCTGAACCATGACGACATGTACTTCATGAAGGCCTGCCCGGCCAAGCAGGGTGATTACCTGGAGTTCTTCGCCGAAATCGATGTGCTGTGTGCGCTGTCGACCTGCCCGGGCGGCGACCTCTCACTGCCGATGTGGGGGCCTGAGGCACAGGACCCGCTGTCGGTCTGCCGACCGCTGGGGGTGGAAATCTACAAGCTCGACGACAGCCTGCTGGAGGGCTGGACGCAGCCCAAGCGCGCCAGCTACAACGGCATGCACGGGCTGGCGATCGGCAAGGCCGATTGGGAATGATCGGCTGAGCTGGAGGGCGGCGGTTCGCCGCCCCGACGTGCCCGCGAAAAGAACACCGCGGTGGAAGGCACCGGCTTCGCCGGTGATCGCGGGACTAGCCCGCTCCCACAGGTAACACCGCAGTATTCAGAAGTTGCGGAGCTCTTGTAGGGGTAACTTTCATGTTCAAAATCTAAAGGTCAGCCCAATCCCTGTGGGGGCGGCGGTTCGGCGCCCCGACTGGTCCCGCGAACACGGGCGTAGCCCGTGCCAGGCAGCGCGGTGTCTTTTTCAACGATCAGAAACCTGCTCCAGAAAGATCAAGCGCAGCGGCTCGCCCAACAGCATTTCGCTCTGCGCCGCAAACCGCTGGAAATACGGTGCGGCGAAATGCGCATCGAGCGCGGCCTGGTCGACGAACGCCTCGCGCATGTAGAACGTCCCCGGCTCATCCTTGCCCTCGAACAGCACATAATCCAGATTGCCCGGCTCCGCGCGGGTCGGTTCTATCAGTTCCAGCAACGCCTGCTTCAGTGCCAGCGCCCTGCCCTCGCGGGCCTTGAGCACTGCAATCGATACCAGCGGATTGTTCGTTATCTGCGCACCCATCGTCACATCTCCAACACGTTTGAGTTGCGCACAGTATTGCCGGGGCGATGGCCGGCAAACAGCCGCGCCGCCCGATAACACTTTCAACGCGATGCGGAAAATCGCTCAGGCCAGCGTTTGCTGCACCTGGTCAACGGTTCTCGCCAGGCTCTCCAGGTGCAGCCCCAGCACCCGCTCTACCGGTGCCTGGTCCAGTGGCCAGTGCAAGGCGATGCTCCCCGCCAGCCGTCCTTGCGTGTGGACCGGCAAGGCGATGGCGCGGATCAGGAACGGTAGCCGCACCGGATACTCCCAGTAACCTTCCGTGCGCCGGGCAAAACCTTGCTGTGTCTCGTCCTCGATGCCGCGCAGCAGTGTGTCGTCCCCCAGGTGCGCATGCTCGGCCAGGCGCTCGACCTCATGCTGCTCCAGCTCGCCCAGGCAGGCGCGCCCCATCGCCGAGTGGAACAGGCTGGCGTGGTGGCCGACGATCTGGCAGTTGTTCGGGTAGCGCTTGCGCAAGACCTGGGGAATCGCGCTCTCCATCACTTCCAGGCGCTGGCCGTCGAAGCATGACAAGTCGGCCACCAACCCGGTGCGCTCGCTGAGCTCCAGCAACAGGGGCGCGGCGCTTTCGACCATCTGCCGCTTGAACCGCAACTGGCCGTCGCCGAACAGGCGCCGCGCGCACAGACGGTAGCGGCGGTCGCTCAGGCCCCGGTAGGTCCAGCCCTGCTCCTGCAAGGTGGCGAGCATGCGCGATACTGTGGCCTTGGGTAACGCCGTCAGGTAGTGCAGCTCCTCCAGCCCAAGGGCCTGGTGCTCACCCAGCAATTCGATGATCGTCAACGCCCGCTCGACCGATCGCACGCCACCGCCGTCCCCATTGCCGCTCATGTTCGCCTCCGTGTCTGCACCAGGATCGTCACATTGCCCAGCAAGATATGCGCCTGCAAGGGCTTCAGCGCGCCAGCAGGCTCGGCGGCGGGTAGCGCTCGACCCAGCGGGTCAGTTGCTCGTGGGCATAGGCCAGGCGCAGCACCGCCTGATCGGCCTGGGCCGGGCCGATGATCTGCATCCCCATCGGCAGGCCCTGTGCATTGAAACCGACCGGAACGCTGATGCTCGGCAACCCGGCCAGGGTCGGGCCGATCACCACCTCCATCCAGCGGTGATAGGTGTCCATCGCCCGCCCGCCAACGACCTGCGGCCAAGGTTGCTGTGCGTCGAAAGGAAACACCTGGGCCGAGGGCAGCAGCAGGAAGTCGTAACGCTCGAACAGCCCTGCCATCGCCCGGTACCAGTCGCTGCGCGCCAGCGACGCCTGGTAGAGTGCAGCGGCGCTCAGTTGCAGGCCGCCCTCGACCTCCCACTGCGCCTCCGGCTTGAGCAATGCGCGCCGACTCGGGTCGGCGTAGGCCGCTGCGAGGTTGCCGTGCACCAGAAAGTGGCGATGGGTCAGCCAGCATTGCCAGAGGCGCTCCAGCGGGTAGTCCGGCTGACAGGCCTCGACCTTGCACCCCAGGTTCTCGAAGTCGCTCAATGCGGTTTCGCACAGGCTCAGCACGCCATCGTCCATGGGCAGGTAACCGTTGTAGTCGCCCAACCAGCCGACCCGCACATCGGTGAAGTCCTGTCGCAGGTCCGCAGCGAAATCCTGCATGCCATCGTTGATGGACAGCGGCACCCGCGCATCGAAGCCCGCTTGTACCGACAGCAGCCGGGCCAGGTCGGTGACGCTGCGCCCCATCGGGCCCTCGGTGGCGAGTTGCTGGACGAACATCTCCGGCGCCGGACCGTGCGGCACGCGGCCCTGGGACGGGCGCAGGCCAAACACATTGTTGAACGCCGCCGGGTTGCGCAACGAGCCCATCATGTCGCTGCCATCGGCCACGGGCAGCAGGCGCATGGCCAGTGCCGCAGCGGCCCCGCCGCTGCTGCCGCCGGCTACCCGGCTGGGGTCGTAGGCGTTGGTGGTGGTGCCGAACAGCGTGTTGTAGGTCTGCGAGCCGAGGCCGAATTCCGGCACGTTGCTCTTGCCGAGGATGATCGCGCCGTTGCGCCGAACCCGCGCCACGCTGATGGCGTCCTGCTGCGGCACCTGCTCGGCGAACAGCGGCGAGCCCAAGGTGGTACGAAGGTCAGCCGTGGCGGCCAGGTCCTTGATGGCCTGGGGCATGCCATGCATCCAGCCGCGGGACTGGCCGCGGTCGAGCTCGCGGTCGCGTGCGTCGGCCTCCCTGAGCAGTTGCTGTGCCGGACGCAGCGACACCAGGGCGTTGACCTGCGGATTGACCCGCTCGATGTGCGCAAGGTAGGCCTGCATCACCTCGCGGCAGGACACCTGGCGAGCATGGATCGCCCGGGACAGGTCGCTGGCATCCAGCGCGACGACAGGGTCGAGATCTAGCGGTTTCACGGTTTTACTCCAAGTTCAAGGACGGCAGGCGCGCGTGGCCGCACGGCTTCTTTCAGACAATAGGTGCCCAGCAGTGTCAGCACGCAGGCGAACAGCACGTAGAACGACGGCGCCACGGGCGTGTTCAAGACTTTGGTCAGCCAGGTGACGATCAGCGGCGCGAAGCCGCCGAACAGCATCACTGCCACGTTATACGCCACCGACACCCCCGTTGAGCGGACTGCGATGGGGAACTGCTCGGCCAGCGCCGTGGGTGCCGGCCCATAGAAACCACCGATCATGCTGCACAGCGCCAGTTGCATCACCAGCAGGCGCTCGACCGACGGTGCCGCGGCGACCCACAGGTGCAGCGGGTAGACCATCAGGAAAAAGCCCAGGGTGAAGGCCATCAGCACCGGCCTGCGGCCGATACGGTCGGACAGCGCGCCGGAGAACGGAATCACCACCGTCATCAGGCCCACCGCGAGCATCTGCACCAGCAGCACCTGGTCCAGTGGTAGCCCCAGACTCTTGTGGGCGAAAGTCGGCATGTTCACCAGCACCACATAGAAGGAAACGGTCGCGCCGCTGGCCAGGCCCATGGACACCAACAGCGCCCGGCGATGCGTACGCAGCACCTGCCACAGGCTTGGGGCCTGGTCCTTGGCTTGTTTGCGCGCCTCGAGAAACTCCTCGGGCTCCTGCATGTGCTTGCGAATCCACAGCCCCACCGGGCCGATCAGCAAGCCGAACACGAAAGGAATCCGCCAGCCCCAGGCGTCCAGCGCCTCGGCTGAACACAGGTGGGTGACCAGCGCGACCATCGACGCCCCGGTAAAAACCGCCAGGCATTGCCCGACCAGTTGCCAGGAGCCGTACAGCCCCTTGCGGTGCGCCGGCGCGCTCTCCACCAGAAATGCCGTGGCACTGGCATATTCACCGCCCGTGGCGAAGCCCTGCAGCATGCGCGCGACCACGATCAGCAAGGGCGCGCCCATGCCGATGGCCAGGTAGTTGGGGGCGAAGGCGATCATCGCGATGGACAGGGTCATCAGGCGAATGATCAGTTGCATGGCCGCCTTGCGCCCCTTGCGGTCGGCGTAGATACCCAGCAATACCCCGCCCACCGGGCGCATGAAGAATCCGACGCCGAAGGTCGTCAGGGCCATCAGCAGCGAGGCGTAGTCATCGTCGGAGGGAAAGAACTGACGAGCGACGATGCTGGCCAGAAAGCCGTACACGATGAAGTCATACCATTCCAGCGCATTGCCGATGACGGCGGCGACCACTTGCCGGGTGCGCGATGCGCCTGCATTCGTAGCGTGCATGGGAAATTCTCCAGAAACCAGATGTGAGGAACGCCCGCAGGAATGCGGGCTCCAGCGGCAGTCAATGAAGAAGCGCTCAGGCCGGGGCGAGCCAACGCTCGGTGAGCGCGCTCCAGTAGGCGGCCCCGGTCAGCAGGATGTCGTCGTTGAAGTCGTAGGCGGGGTTGTGCACCATCGGCCGATCCACGCCGTTGCCGATGAACAGGTACGCGCCGGGGCAGCGTTGCAGCATCCAGGCGAAGTCCTCGCTGCCCATCAGCTTGCGGGTATTGCCATCGACGGCCGCCTCCCCGAGCAGCTCGATGCCGACCTGGCGGGCGAAGGCGTTTTCGGCGGCATGGTTGATCAGCACCGGATAAGCCGGGCGGTGTTCGATGCTCACGCTGCAGCCAAAGCTCTTGGCCTGGGCGCGGATGATCGCCTGTACGCGCTCCAGGGTCAGGCGCCTGACCTCGGCGTCGAGCGCACGCAGGCTCAAGCGCAACAGGGCCTGCTGCGGTATGACGTTGGCCGCCTCGCCAGCCTGCAGCGCACCGACAGTGACCACGGCGGCTTCCTGGGCATCGATATTGCGCGCCACCACGGTCTGCAGCGCCATCACCACACTGGCGGCAGCAACCAACGGGTCGACGGTCAGGTGCGGCATCGAACCATGACCACCGACGCCCTCCAGGATGACGGTCAGCAGGTCCTGGGAAGCCATCATCGGTCCTTCGCGAAAGCCCAGGTGCCCGGCGGCCAGCCCCGGCATATTGTGCATGCCGAACAGCGCATCGCAGGGGAAACGCTCCAGCAGGCCATCGGCGAGCATCGCCTCGGCCCCGCCCTGCCCCTCCTCGGCCGGCTGAAAGATCAGTGTCAGGGTGCCGTCGAAGCGCCGGGTCGCCGCCAGGTAGCGAGCAGCGCCGAGCAGCATCACGGTATGTCCGTCGTGTCCGCAGGCATGCATGCAGCCTGGGTGTCGGCTGCTGTAGGCCGCGCCCGTGGCCTCGACGATCGGCAGCGCATCCATGTCGGCGCGCAGCCCCAGGCGGCGCGTGCTGCTGCCGTTGCGCAGCACGGCGACCACGCCGGTGCGGCCGATCCCGGTGTGGACCTCGTAACCCCACTCGCGCAGGGCCTGGGCGACCAGTGCCGAGGTGCGGTTTTCCTCGAAGCCCAGTTCCGGGTGGGCGTGGATATCCTGGCGCAGTGCATGAAGTTCGCCGGCAACGTCGGCGAGCCAGGCCAGGATGTGCGGGTGCTTGGATGGGTTCATCGGCATCTCCTCGCGCGGGTTGCAGTCCCGCTTTTGTTATTCGCTCGGGGATTGCGGCACGAGAGGCAGGCCGCACGTGCTGTCAGATAAACCCGACGGCGCGACGCCGACAATCGAATGTGGTTCCGCCCTGTGGAACCCAACCTGCAGCCTGGCGGAAAGCGGCCATGAGGTGCCTGCAGGGCTGGATGGATCAAGGGCTGATCGAACGCACTGCACCGGAGCATCTGCTGCTGTTCATCTGGTCGACGATCCTGGCCCACGTGCGCTTTGCCACCGTGCCGCAGCTGGGCAAGTGAACTGGCCGGTGGAAGATGCCAAGGGGCAGGCACTGGTGCAGATGCTCACGCGCATGGTGCTCGGAAGCGTTTGCCAGCGTGCCGGAATAGAAGCGCCTTTGAACCCGAAGACGCCACTATGGCAACCCGCAGTCGGCGAATCGTTATAACCAATAATCTATAGCGAACCACCCTGCAGTACGTTCATCAACCGCTCCGCCAGCTCGTCCGCCTGCGATTCCTCGGCCAGTGCCTGCACCCCTACCCCGTGCCTGGATAAAAACGCCTGTTGTGCCAGCACCGGCACTTGCTGCGCATGGGGAACCAGCAACCAGGCTGCCGAGGGCGCGATATCATCGCAGCGCAGGCTGTCGTGATAGATGTGCGCCGAACTCATCGCTTCGAGTATCACGTCGCGGCTGGTGCTGTATTTCGCATCCAGCACCACCAACCGGGTTTGGCCTGGTCTACGCAGGATCACCGTGATATCCGGGCGGCGCTCTTTCGACAGGCTCGCACGCCCGTCGCTTGGCGTTTGGTCGACAGCGGGAAAGCGGGCCTGAAGACGGATCTCTAGCGTGGTTTGCAGACCTTCGCCATGCCAACAAATATGATCTCTGGCAGTACTGCGCCTGGTCCATTGCAATTGGGGATGGCGAGCCCTCAGCCGCTCCACCAGTACCAGATAACACCAGCGCTCGTAGATCTCCCAGGTGGGGCTGACCCACAGCGACTCATCCCCTGCTCCCGTAACGCCTGGGCGCAGTGCCTGCCAGGTAAGGCGATAAGCGCGGGCATAGGCCGGATGGGCACTGATTGCATTCAGTCCGGCGGCGCAAAGTCGGCGTTGACTGAGATTGGCGAACAGGGGAAGGCGCGCTGTACGCTCAAGCCTTGCGCGCAGAGCATCGAGATAACCGATTCGACGCTGTATCCGCGGCGCGAGCACTGAACGGGTACTGCTCTCGCGCTCCAACAGGGCCGCCCGCTGCAGTTCGCCGCGCACCTGGACACAGCGGCGAAGCAATTTGTGGAGCATCAAGGCCAAGGCCTGGTTGGCTGGATTGTCGTAACTGTCGTAAGGCGTTCTGACTTCCAGCCCGATGCGGCTTGGCTGCGGGCGCTCAAGGCTGTCGGGATGAAGCAGCGCACGTCCGTTCGGGCTCATCAGGGCCTTGCGTAGCGCGACGCTATCGACACGCTTGACCCGATGTGCCGGCACCACATCGTGCGTTCTGTGCAGCCGTGACAGTGGCCGATCACTGACCAGCCTGAATGCTGCCAGCACGCTGTCGGCATGGCGGCGCAGCCGTGCATAGCGCAGGTGCGGATCGGTCCAGGCCATCTGCTCGCCGATGCGCGTCTGCCCCGCCTCATTGCCCAGCAGCAACCCGGGGTCGACGTCGAACAGGTGATCGAGCATCGCCTTGAATTGTTCGCCGCCCAGTTTTTCCGGGTGCGCACTGACATCGAGACGGTAGCGCTCCAGCAAGCCGCCGTCTTCGGCCATCAGCTCGACGTTTACCTGGCCGGCATAGAAACCCGGCGACCATTGCCAACTGGTATGAGCGCTCTGGATCGAAGCTGCCAGCGGCATGTCATCGACGTACAGAAAGCGCCCGGACGGTGCAGTGAAGGTGTAGGTGCCACGCTCGACAAAGCCCTGTGCCAGGACATCGGGCTCGACCGCAAAGGTTTCGCCACCTTCCACAGTGCACTGCAGCATGATCCTGGTCATCGCCAGAACCGGGCCGAGCCGCTATGGCTCAGGTCATCCAGCATGTCGCCGACCTTGGCGGCGCACAGCGGCAATCGGGCGGCCCGCAGAGCGCGTTGCAGTTTGTCGAACACCTCCGTCAGTCGCGGGCTGTCCTCACCGCGCAGTTTGGGCAGGATCCGCGAGTAGATGGCCTGGTCCAGCGCCTGGTCGAATGTCAGGAGTTTGCCGCGCTCGGTCTGCTCCAGGTAACCGATAATCGCTTGCAAGGTTCTCCAGCCAAAGTGCAGGCGCACCGGTCGCAACAGTTGCGCCAGCTCGGTGATCACCGTTCGAACCCGGCTCACTTGCTCGCTGCCGAGTCGGCTCTGGCTCCAGCCTGCGTAGGCCTGGACATCGATATCCCAGAACTCGATGACAGCCGCTCGGTCAAGAATCTTGTCGCTCAGCCCATGGGTGGTCTCATCCATGTTCACCGTACCGATCAACAGCAGATTGCTCGGGTACGGCAACCTGTCGGGCACACCGGCCACTTCGTCAGGCTCATTGTGCAAAACGATTGCATCGCCGGTTTCCATGGCCGAAAGCAAGGCAGCCATGTACTGCTCTGGATGCGCCAGGTTCATTTCGTCCAGGACCAGGGTATAGGGGCGCAAAGGGTCGCTGGCCGCCTGCAGCAGAAACTCCAGTGCAGGGGTACGTACATAATGGTCGGTATCCAGCGGATTGACATAACCCAGCAAGCTGGAGTCGTCGTGCCAGCCGGGCTGCACGGGCACTACCAGGGTGCCCTGCTTCGCTGCTTGCATATCGTTCCACAGGCTCAGCCCATAGTTGCGCGCAAGCTGCGTCTTGCCGGCACCGCTCAGCCCGGTCAGTACCGCGAAGTGCCGACGCGGGTGTGACCACAGCCCTGCATCGAGCTGGGCAATGAGGGTCGCGGGGAAGCTCAGCTGGGGATCGAAGCGCTCGATGATCTGCGTGAGGCTCGGGCGCTCCTCGGCGACATCCTCCACCTCGTCCTCATCGTCCATGAATTCGGTCAGGTCGACAGGGTCGGCGTCACTCGGCAGTGCAAGTGGATTCCAGATCACCAGTTTCTGCCATTGCCGGCCTCGTTCGCTCAACTGCATCTTCTTGCCGGTGAAATCCACCAGTTGCAGCTTTGGCATCCAGGAAATCAGCGCGCTGGGGCGGCCGTCCGAGGTCCAGGCGCGATTGAGGGTTTTCAGGGCATCGATTGCCTGGCGCCTGGACATGGATGTTTTAGCCAGTTCGCAGAGCAGGAAGTCGAAGCCCAGGATGCGGGTGAGCATCCAGTCCTGCACCTCGTCCGGATCGCCGGACTCCAGCAGCGCCTCTCCTCGCGCGGTGAGTTCCAGGCCCCCGGCAACCGCCTTGATCACGTCCCACTCTGCGATCAACGCATAGATGAGCCCGCGCGGAGCATCGGGTTTTGCCTTGGGGTTGAGCGTCTGCAAGTGCACGGTGAAGTCTTCCCGGCTGCAGCCATCACCGACGAACTCGATCATCGAGCGGATCGCCCCAAGACCGCCGGCGATAGGCTGCATACCTCGGCGGCGCCGTTCCGGTGCAAGTGGGTTGAGCTGCAGTACGCCCGATGCCGAGCGCACTTGCGTCGCTTCGCTGTTGGCGCTGCGCAACTCCTCCACCAGCAACCAGGGCAGAGTCAGGCGCTTCACACCTTCTTCGCTGCGAGGCTCGTTGATGGGCCCCAGGACCTCGGTCAGGCGCTCGAGCACATCTTCCTGAAGATGTACGAGCGAGGCATTGTGGTGCTTGATGCCCAGTGCCTTGGCCAGTTCGCTCAGGCTGCGATACGCCGCGACGGTGCTGAATGCGCCTGGGCACAACAAGGTGAAGATTCGACTGAGTTTCAACCGTGGCGTACGCCCGGTACGTTCGGTGGCCTTATGGAGGATTTCGTTCCAGCTCTTGTGCAGCTTGGCGCTACGCTGATGGCTGTCTTCAGCGAGCCATGACTGATAGTCGCAGCGCAACGTCCAGAGCGACTCTGCGATCTCTGGGTCATTTGCGGCCGCTGCAATCTTCACGCTGCCCGACCCAGTCGTAGTGACCGCCTCGCTCTCCCACAGGCTGAGCTGAAACGCAGGGTCGATGAACGCCTCGCGGCTCATGTTCGCGATGTCGTTCATCCCGCTTAGCACGTTGTCGACCCATTGCTGATTGCCTTGTGTCGAGGCGACGCTTGCCAGCAGATCCTCGCAGATCCGTTTCAGTTGCTCGTTGTCTGTCAGGTCCCGTGACATGGCTACTCTCCTGGGCGGGGCATGGGGCACGAAGGCGATGGGGGCGGATAGTAGCTCATAGCCACTCTCGCGGCATCAGGGGCGGTCTACACTTCCCAGGCTTCGTAACACTCGCCAAGTCTCTGGAGGTGTCCCATGAGCAATCCCACCCAAACCACGTCATTCAGCGGCTGGGCCGCCACCGCGCCGGGAGCGCCGCTGCAGCGGCACAGCTATGATCCCGGCCCGCTGGCCGCTGACGAGGTACAAGTCGCTGTCGAGTACTGCGGCGTCTGCCATTCCGACCAGTCGATGATCGACAACGAGTGGGGGCTGACCCAGTACCCGTTCATTCCGGGCCACGAGGTGGTCGGGCGCATCGAGCAGGTCGGCGATCGGGTGACCGGGCTGCAGGTTGGCCAGCGGGTCGGGATCGGTTGGTACAAAGGCAGTTGCATGCACTGCGCGCCGTGCATGGAGGGCTCGCACAACCTGTGTGGTTCGGCCCGACCGACGATCATCGGCAGCAACGGCGGTTTCGCCGACCGCCTGCGCGCGCACTGGGCGTGGGCCATCCCGCTGCCGGACGGCCTCGACCCTGCCCTTGTCGGTCCCCTGTTCTGTGCCGGTTCGACGGTGTTCAACCCACTGCTGTCATTCGGCGTCAAACCCACCGATCGCGTCGGGGTGGTCGGCATCGGCGGGCTGGGGCACCTGGCGCTGAAGTTTCTCAATGCCTGGGGCTGCGAGGTGACCGCGTTCACCTCATCCTTGAGCAAGCAGGATGAAGCCCGGCGCCTGGGGGCGCACAAGGTGGTGGCCTCCACCGACAGCCAGGCGCTCAAAGCCATTGCTGGCACCCTCGATTTCCTCCTGGTGACTGCCAATGCCGACCTGGACTGGACCGCCATGATCGGCACCCTCGGTACCCGAGGTCGGGTGAACTTCGTCGGTGTGGTACCCGGGGCTATCCCGGTGCACGTGTTCAACCTCATGCTCCAGCAGAAGAGCCTGTCTGCCTCGCCGGTCGGCTCCCCGGCGGCGATGGCGAAAATGCTCGAGTTCTGTGCACGCCACCAGATCGTGCCCCAGGTCGAACAGTTCGCGATGAGCCAGGTCAATGCGGCGATCGACCATCTGCGCAGCGGCAAGGCGCGCTACCGGGTAGTACTCGACGCCAGTCGCTGAAACAAAGCGGTGTCATTGACGCAGAGGATGATCGACAATGTCGCGGCCGCAGGCTCAGCCCTGCGGCCAGACAAGAACAACCGGACCGCCTGCCGTCATGACGCTCTTCTACCTCAAGCTCGTTGTCACTCCCCTTCTGATGTGGGCTGTCTCCCTGGCCTCGCGGCGCTGGGGAGGGCTGCTCGGCGGCTTGCTCTCCGGCATGCCGATCACCTCGGCGCTGGTCATGATCTTCCTGTGCCTGGAACAAGGCACCGCCTTCTCCCTGAACGCCATACCGGGCGCACTCGGCGGGCTGGCAGCGGTCCAGGCCAGCTATGCCTGCTACCTGTTCGCCAGCCGCAGGCTTGGCGTGGCGCTCACGGCATTGGTGTCGCTCGCGCTGTACGGCGTGGCAGCCTATGTACTGACCCATTGGGGCAATCTGCCGGTTTCGATCGTTGTCGCCCTGTGCCTGGTGGTGCTGCTGGTCTGGGCCACGGCCCGCGAGCCACGCCCGGCGCAGCTTGCGCAGATCAGGCCGCGCTGGTGGGAAATCCCCATGCGCATGGTCGCTGCAACTAGTCTGCTGATGCTCACCACAGGCGCGGCGAGCTGGCTGGGGCCTGCCGTCAGCGGCATGCTCGCGCCGATTCCGGTGATCGCCTGGCCACTGGTGGTGTTCTCCCATGTCCAGGGTGGGCGTTTCTCCATGGCCGGGATGATCCGCGGCAACGCCATCGGTGCCGTCGGGGTGATTGCCTTCTACCTGAGCCTCGGCGCGCTGCTGCCGCACCTGGGTATCGCTCTGACCTTCCTGCTCGCCGTGGGGCTGGCGGTGGTGCTGACCGTGGGGTTGGCGACTGTGCTGCGCTCGCGCACGGCATCAACGGGCAAGTAAGGGCGTCTGGCCATGCAATTGAACAACCTCATCCGTCGTCTTGACCTGGTGACCTTGCAGTTGTTCGTCGCCATCCACGAGGAAGGTAGCCTGACCCGTGCCGCCGCGCGCGAGTCGATCGCATTGTCGGCGGCAAGCAAGCGCCTCAATGAGCTGGAAGCAGCGCTCGGCTCGCCGCTGTTCGCCCGCCAGGCCCGTGGCATGAGCCTGACCCCGGCCGGGGAAACCCTGCTGCACCACGCCCGGCGCATGCTGTTCAACCTGGAGAAGATCGGCCTGGAACTGGGCGAGCACTTGCAGGGAGTGCGCGGCTACGTGCGCATGCTCGCCAACCTGTCGGCGATCATCCAGTTTCTGCCTGAAGACCTGGCGCTGTTCGCCGCGCAACACGAACGGATCAAGGTGGACCTGGAGGAGCGCCCCAGCAATGGCGTGATCCAGGGGTTGCTCGATGGCGTGTCGGACCTGGGTATCTGCTCCAGCGACAGCGACACCCGCGACCTGCTCAAGGTGCGCTACAGACGCGACCAGTTGGTGCTGGTGGTGCGTGAAGGGCATCCGTTGGCGCACCAGGCGCAGGTGGACTTCGCCGAAACCCTGGACAACGACTTTGTCGGCCTGCACTCGGCGAGCTCCATCAACATGCGTACCCACGAGGCCGCTCGCCGCGCCGGGCGGGTTTTGCGCCTGCGTATTCACGTACCCAGCTTCGATGCGGTGTGCCGCATGGTGCAGGCTGACATGGGTGTGGGGATCCTGCCGCGCAAGGCCTTCGAGTTGTTTGGCGGTGCGCTGGGGTTGTGTGCGGTGGCGTTGAGCGACGAATGGGCCGAGCGTGAGCTGCTGCTGGTGGCGCGGGACCTTGAGTCGCTGTCGCCGGTGAGCCGGTTGCTGTTCGAGCATTTGCGCGCGGCTGAGCCTGGCGGCTGAGGGGTGTCGCCCCTACCCTTCGCATTTGGCGAACGGTTGTTGCCGACACAGGATTGGTGCGTTCCCGGCGCCAGTCGTAGCCTCTGCCTCAAAGTCCAAGAACAAAGAGGTACGCAACATGCCTGCCCCGCTACAAGGCATCAGGGTCCTGGAAATAGGCACGCTGATCGCCGCCCCCTTCGCCGCTCGCCTGCTCGGTGAGTTCGGTGCCGAAGTCATCAAGATCGAAGCACTGGGCCAGGGCGATCCACTTCGCAAGTGGCGAAAGCTGCACGACGGCACCTCGCTATGGTGGTACTTGCAGTCGCGTAACAAGAAGTCGCTGGCCCTCGACCTGAAGGCCGCTGAAGGCCTTTCCATCGTCAAGCGCCTGCTGGCCGACACCGACGTGCTGATCGAGAACCTGCGCCCCGGCGCGCTGGAAAAGCTCGGCCTTGGCTGGGATGTGCTGCACGCGCTCAATCCACGCCTGACCCTGGTGCGTATCTCCGGCTATGGCCAGAGCGGCCCATATCGCGACCGGCCTGGCTTCGGTGCAATCGGCGAGGCAATGGGCGGTATTCGCTACACCACGGGTGAACAGGGCTCGGCACCGGCGCGGGCAGGCGTCAGCCTGGGCGACTCGCTGGCCTCGCTGCACGCGGTGATGGGCGCCTTGCTCTCGCTGTTCAATGTGCGTGCCAATGGCGGTGTCGGCCAGGTGGTCGATGTATCGCTGGTGGAAAGCGTGTTCAACCTGATGGAAAGCCTGGTGCCGGAGTACGACCTGCTGGGGCATGTGCGTGAACGCAGCGGTGGTGCCCTGCCCGGCATCGCGCCGTCGAACACCTACCGCACCGCCGACGGCGCGTTCGTGGTGATCGCCGGCAACAGCGACCCGATCTTCCGCCGCCTGATGCAGGCCATCGGCCGACCAGACCTGGGCGAGGCCGAGGCCTTTGCCCATAACGATGGTCGCGCCGCGCAATCGGCTCAGCTCGACGATGCCATCGAGGACTGGACCCGCCGCCACCCGATCGACCAGGTACTGGCCACGCTGGAAGCCGCCGAGGTCCCGGCCGGGCGCATCTATTCGGTTGCCGACATCGTCAACGACCCGCACTACCAGGCCCGCGACATGCTGCTGGACAGCCAGTTGCCCGACGGCACCCCGGTGCGCATGCCGGGTATCGTGCCGAAGCTGTCGGCCACGCCTGGCCGTGTCGACTGGCAAGGCCCGGCGCTGGGCGAGCACACCGATGCACTGCTGGCCGGGCTGGGCTTGAGCCCCGATGAAGTCATCGGCCTGCGGGCCAAGGGGGTGGTGCAATGACCGATAACCACACAGACAGGCTGGTGGTGCAGGAAGTTGCCCCGCGTGACGGCCTTCAGATCGAACCGACCTGGGTGCCGACCGAAGACAAGATCCGCCTGATCGATGGCTTGTCCAAGCTCGGATTCAGCCGCATC
Source organism: Pseudomonas wayambapalatensis (assembly GCF_049942315.1). Taxonomy (NCBI): domain Bacteria; kingdom Pseudomonadati; phylum Pseudomonadota; class Gammaproteobacteria; order Pseudomonadales; family Pseudomonadaceae; genus Pseudomonas; species Pseudomonas wayambapalatensis. Next base: position 56,103 of record NZ_JBNFMU010000227.1, on the reverse strand, counting down.
GAAGCAGGCTCGTTCGTTTCGCCCAAGGCCATCCCAGCGTTGCGCGATGGTGACGAGGTGTTCCGTGGCATCCAGCGTCAGCCGGGTGTGGTCTATGTCGCCTTGATCCCCAATCTCAAAGGCGCAGAACGGGCACTGGCTGCTGGGGCCGACGAGCTGAACCTGGTGCTGTCGGCCAGTCAGTCGCACAACCTGGCCAACATGCGCATGCGCCGCGAACAGTCGCTGGCGGGCTTTGGCGATATCGTCCAGGCCGTGCAAGGTCAGGCAGTCAGCCTCAACGCCAGTGTCGCCACCGCGTTTGGCTGCCCGTTCGAAGGTCGCGTCGAGGAAGACCTGGTGCTGCGCCTGCTCGACGCCTACCTGGAGCTGGGGGTACAAGGCGTGACCCTGGCCGATACCACCGGCATGGCCAATCCGCGTCAGGTCGCGCGTCTGGTGCGGCGCAGCCTTGAGCGCCTGCCGGCGTCGATGCTCACGTTGCACTTTCACAACACCCGTGGCTTGGGCCTGTGCAATGTGCTGGCGGGCTACGAGGCCGGTGCGCGGCGCTTCGATGCCGCGCTCGGCGGGCTGGGCGGCTGCCCGTTCGCGCCGGGGGCATCGGGCAACATCTGCAGCGAGGACCTGGTCAACCTGTGCATCGAGGTGGGCATCCCTACCAGCATCGACCTCGACGGCCTGCTGAAGATGTCGCGCACCCTGCCTGCGTTGCTCGGCCACGAGGTGCCGGGGCAACTGGTCAAGGCAGGACGCAATTGCGACCTGCACCCGCTGCCGGCCGGTCTGCCCGGCTGACTCTTCGTCACAGCCAAGGGGCCGCGGCCCCGCCAGACAACAAGAACAACAAGGCCGCCCACAGGGCGGCCCGACTGGAGAACATCAATGAGTCTTTCCGCCCTGCCGCTGGGTGCCGCCGATGGCGCCGACAGCGAAAAAGCCCTGGTCCGCAAGGTTGCCTGGCGCCTCATGCCGTTGATCATGGTGTGTTACCTGTTCGCCTTCTTCGACCGCATCAACATCAGTTTCGCCAAGTTCCAGCTGCAGACCGACCTTGGTTTCAGCGACACCGCCTACGGCCTGGGGGCGAGCCTGTTCGTGGTCGGCTACGTGCTGTTCGAGGTGCCGAGCAACCTGATGCTGTACAAGGTCGGCGCCCGTCGCTGGATCGCGCGGATCATGATTTCGTGGGGCCTGGCCACCGCTGCCATGGTGTTCGTCACCAGCGAATGGCAGTTCTACGCCCTGCGCTTCATCATCGGCGCCATGGAAGCCGGTTTCGCTCCCGGCGTGCTGTACTACCTGACGCTGTGGTTCCCGCAGCATTTCCGTGGCCGCATCACTTCGCTGCTGTTCCTGGCATCGGCCTTCGCCGGGCTGTTCGGTGCGCCGTTCTCGGGCCTGGTACTCGGTCATCTTGACGGCGTCATGCAGATGCGCGGCTGGCACTGGCTGTTCCTGCTTGGCGGCCTGCCCTGTGTGCTGCTTGGGTTGCTGGTGCTGACCCAGCTCAAGGACCGCATCGAAGACGCCGGCTGGCTCAGCGACGGGGAAAAACAGTTGCTGCGCTCACGCATCGAGCCGGCGCAGGCCGCCCATGGGCAGGGTTCGTTGCTCCAGGCGATCCGCATTCCTGGTTTTCTGATGCTCGGATTGATCTACTTCCTGATTCAGATCGCCTCCTACGGCCTGAATTTCTGGGCACCTCAGCTGATCCGCAGTGCAGGCACGGAAAACCCATCGATGATTGGCCTGCTGACGGCAGTGCCCTATATCTGCGGGGCAATTACCATGGTGGTGTGCGGCCGGTGGTCGGATGCGACCGGCGAGCGGCGTTGGTTTACCGCCGGGTTGATCAGTCTTGGCGCCGTAGGGTTCCTGTGCGCTGGGCTGTTCGATGACCACACGCCCTTGTTGATCGTCTCCCTTGGTCTGCTGGGCGCGGGTGTAGTGGCGGCCATCCCGAGCTTCTGGGCGCTGCCGCCGAAGTTGCTGGCCGGCGCAGGCGCCGGGGCTGCCGGTGGCATCGCGCTGATCAACACACTGGGGCAATTGGGTGGGATCGTCAGCCCGGTACTGGTCGGGCGTATCCGCGATCTGTCGGGCAGCACCACGCCAGCGCTTTACCTGATCGCAGCCACGAGCCTGGTGACTGCTGTGCTGTTGCTGTTTGCCCTGCCGGAAAAACTGCGTACACGGGACTTGCCGAAAAACTGAGGGCATTCGATTGCCAGGCCCGCGACCATCGCGTGCCCGGCAACCGAAGAAGCAGCAAAAGCAAGGCGACCAACGGTCAAACATCTGATTGTTGTTAATCCTGAGAAAATCCTGGCCCTCCATCCTCTTTCCATCGGCCTCTCTTGCAAGGCCCGGAAAGAATCAAACTACGATGGAGAGTCAAACCATGAAATCCCTGCGCTATGCCCTGGCCCTGCTGGCCGCCACCGCCGTAACCTCCGCCTTCGCCGAAGGCGGCGCCGATCGCCTGCAGGAACACCATGCCCGCTGGGCCCTGCAACAGCAGCAGAGCAAAGCCATGGTGGCCAAGCGCGAAGCCGCCAAGGCCGCCCAGCAAGACGCCCAGGTCAACAGCAACAGCGGCCAGGACGCAGCAGCCAAGCCTTCGTCCTGATCAGCAGAGGGTGCGGCCTCCTGTCGCACCACCAGGGCTTTGGCAAGTGATGGGGCGCGGGCGTAGAATGCCGCGCCCTTTTCGCCCAGTCGCCTTGTACGGTGGCTACCGGCAGCAATGACAACGTCCGTGCCTCAGCCACATCGCGCATGTGCAACAGGCTCAACCGACCCCGCCCGATCTCGCGCTCCGAGTCTGCGGTTGAGTCTTGCCCTGGTTGCATCCCCGCCCTGGCACTTACGTGCAGCCCCGGTCCTTCGAGGTCTGGTCAGACGCGCGTGGTCGAAGAGGCTCATTCGCTGATCGATCACTTGAGGTACGTATGTCTCCGCGTTTGCTGGCGATGGCGCTGGCACCCCTGCTCGGGCTCTTCATCATTGCCCTGGGCAATGGCCTGCTGTATTCCCTGACCACCCTGCGCCTTGGCGAAGCCGGCGAATCGGCAACGATGATCGGTATCGTCTCGTCAGGCTTCTTCATCGGCCTCACCCTCGGTGCCATCTTCAACGACCGGTTGATCCTGCGCATCGGCCACATCCGTGCCTACAGCAGTTTCGCCTCGCTGATTGCCGCGACCATTCTGTTGCAAGGCCTGTTCGTCGACACCTGGGGCTGGTTCGCCCTGCGCCTGCTCAACGGCTGGGCCACGGTCGGCGTATTCCTGGTGATCGAAAGCTGGCTGCTGCTGGCCGGGGACGCGAAGATTCGTGGGCGCCTGCTGGCCCTTTACATGATCGCGCTGTACGGCGCGGGCGTCCTCGGTCAGGCGATGCTCGGCGAGCTGGTGAGCCTGGGTGCCAGTGCACCGTTCACCGTTGCGGGCATGCTGGCGGCACTCTCGGTACTGCCGATCGTGATCCTGCCGCGGGTGTCGCCGCTGCTGGAGCAGGTCGAGCCGCTCAAGCCACGGCAATTGCTGGGCGTGACGCCAAGCGGCCTGGTGGGCTGTTTCGGTTCGGGTGTGGCGATTGCTGCGGTGTATGCCCTGCTGCCGTTGTACCTGCAGCGTATCGGCCTGGATGTCGGTGAAGTCGGGCGCATGATGGCCTGGGTGATCCTGGGCGCGATGCTGCTGCAGTACCCGGTCGGGCGCTGGTCCGACCGCAAGGATCGCCAGGATGTGTTGATCGCCCTGGGCACGCTGTGCGTCGTGCTGTCGCTGGTCATCCTGCTGTTGCCCCCGACCTCGGCCTGGCTGCCAGCCGCATTGTTCCTGCTGGGTGGTGGTGTGTTCGCGGTGTATCCGGTGGCGGTCAGCCATGCCGCCGACCGCGCGCCGATGGATGCGCTGGTGCCGATGATCCAGGGCCTGCTGCTGATCAACTCGCTGGGCTCGGCGATGAGCCCGCTGGCGATCTCGCCGGTGATGACCTCCTATGGCGAGGCCGGACTGTTCTGGGCCTTCGCCGTGATCAACCTGGCCATGGTCAGCTTCTTCGTCTGGCGACGTGGCAAGCGCCCCGCCCCACAACATCCGGCCCCCTTCGCGCCCACCGCGACCTTCTCGCCGACCGGCGCCGAGCTGCGCATGACCGAAGAACTGATCCATGCCGCGCAGGATCATCCGCCGATCGTCGATGCCGTCACGGGTGAAAGCGCTCCGCTCACACGCTCCGAGCCTGCCTGATCGGGCTTGCCCGATCGAAGTGCCCGCGTGGGGCTGCGCCGCATCCCCACGACCGCCCGTCGCACACCGGGCACTCAGCTTCCCTGCGCGCAGCCGAACGAAGGACGATCATCCTCGTAGGAGATTTACCATGGTTCCCATGCGCCCGCTGTTTTTCTTCCTCGCCCTGGGGCTGGCTTCCAGTGCCAGCTTCGCCGCGTCCGACACCAACCATACCGATCACAAGGCACCCGCCACGCAGGGCCAGACCGCCGGTGACGGCAGCAGCGTCAACAGCCCTGGCGGCAGCAAGGGTAACGACAGCAGTGACACCGGCAGCAACGCCGACGCAGCCGACGGCAGCACTGGTGGCTCGAGCAGCACTGGCGAAGCTACCGGCAGTGGCGCCGGGGCGTCCGGTGGCACTGCCGAGGATCAGGATAGCCAGTAAGGTCTAGCGCCAGTAGCGTGGGTCATCCACCAGCCGTTCGTGCGCCTGGAACAGCACCGGCAACTGCTCCTTGAGAAAGTCCAGCCAGGTACGCACCTTGGCATCGAGATAGTGCCGCGACGGGTAGATCGCGTAGATCTCCCGTTGCCGCAACCGATACGGGGCCAGCAGCCGGCAAAGGCGGCCGTCCTCCAGGGCCTGGCTGGCCGAGTAATAGGGCAACAGGCCAATCCCCATGCCAAGCTCGGTCGCCTTGACCATCGCATCGGCCACATTGGTGAGAAAGGTGTCCTGGGGCGAGATCACGCAGCTGTCGGGCGCGTCACCGAAGGGCCAGTCCTCCTCGAACAGGGGATCGACCGTGCGCAGGCAGACATGCTCGTGCAGGTCTTCAGGGCGCTTGGGGACGCCGTGGCGGGCCAGGTAGTCGGGGGATGCACACAGCACGCTGTAGATGCTGCCCAGCGGGATGGCGATCAGTTGCGAGTCTGGCAGGCCCTGGCCGATGGCAATGACCACGTCATGACCCTCGGCGAGCAGGTCGGGGTTGCGCTGGGACAGGGTAAGCTCCATCACCACTTCACGGCATGAGGCGTTGTAGCGTGCCACCAACGGCATCATCAGCAGGCCCAGGCCATGGCTGCAATGCACGCGCAGCCGTCCACGGGGTGTGAGGTGGGCGCCGCGTGCTTCGTCAAAAGCCTCTTCGGTCAGCAGCATGATCTGGCGTGAGCGCTCGAGAAACCGCTCCCCCGCCTCGCTCATGCGCAGCCGCCGGGTGGTGCGATGCAGCAGGCGAGTCTGCAACTGGTTTTCCAGTTCGGCGACGATCCGCGACACCTGCGCCGCCGAAATGTCCAGCGCATTGGCGGCTGCGGCGAAGCTGCCGCATTCCACTACCCGGGCGAAAGTGCGCATTGCGTGCAGCATGTCCATGACGTGACGCTCCAGCGTGATTCATACCTTGAAGGCATGAATCTATCACGGTCTAGCCCATTTATTGTGAAACACCAATGAATGGATCATGAGGGAAACCTCATCTGGAGTTCATCATGAAACGCTCGATCGCCGTACTTGCGCTGTGTAGCGCCCTGCTCCCCATGGCTGCCTTCGCCGAGCAGCCTCGCTCGCCGTCTGCCGAGGGCCAGGTTTACGAATACGGTATGCCGCTGGATATCGCCAAGGTGGTGTCGATCACCCCGGCCAGTAACGCTGCCGACTGCCAGGTCGGCACTGCGCACATGGTCTATGTCGACCACCAGGGCCAGACACACAAGGTCGCTTACAGTGAAATGGGCGACTGCTCGCAGCAATGAGCCTCAGGCCAGCAATTGGTCGATCCAGTCGATGTGCATCGCAAAGGCCCGAGCCTTGTCCTGGGGGACTTCCCTGGCCCGTTCGAAGTTGGCCAATGCCTGCTGGCGCTGGCGTCGCATGCGCTGCCACTTGTTGATGAACGCCGAGCTTTTCTCGCGCATCAGCAAGGGGCCGAACAACAGCTCCTGCGGGCTGTAGCGCACCGAGCCGGCCGGTTCGGCGACAATGATCTCGTAGTCGAAGCGGTTTTCCCGCAAAACTTCTTCGCTGACAATCCGATAGCCGTTGTCCATCAACCACTGGCGCAGCGGTTGTTCGCCGCCGTTGGGTTGCAGCACCAGGCGTTGCCCATCCTGCAATCGCGCCTTGCCTGCCTCGAGGATCTCGACGATGGTTTCCCCGCCCATGCCCGAAAGGCTGATGGTGTCGATGCGATCGTCGCTTTCGATGGCAGCCAGACCGTTGGCCAGGCGCACGCTGATGCGCGCGTCCAGCCCATTGCGGTGTACGTTGCGCCGGGCTGACTCGCAAGGCCCTGCCGCTGCCTCGCCGGCCACTGCGGCCTCGATGGCGCCGCGCAATACCAGGACCACCGGCAGGAAGCCGTGGTCGGAACCGATATCGGCCAGGCGCGCCCCTGGCGGGATATGAGCCGCCACGCGTTCCAGCCGCTGCGACAATGTCTGTTCGTTCAACGCCAACCCCTTGCATGAGAATCGGCGCGATTCTGAAGGCCGGGGCGCGCCATTTCAATGCATTTGCGACGGGGGCCGCGGCTCGCGTAGGCTTGCGCTTTTCCTTCCGAAGCAAGGCAGAGTCGTTCATGGCCCAGACAGGTATCACTTTCACCCCCGATGCGGACGCCGCGTCCATCTCCTCCGATGTCGCCGAGTACAACGGTATGCTGGTCACCACACAGGTCCCGATTCGCGCCGATGGCGAACTTGAGCTGGGCGATATCGTCACCCAGAGCGAGTGCACCCTGCAGGCGCTCAAGGATGCGCTGGAGCGTGCCGGCAGCTCGATGGACCGCGTGCTGCACCTGACCATTTACCTGACCGACATGGCTGATCGTGCGGCATTCAACGAGGTGTACCAACGCTTCTTCGCCAAGCCATGGCCGGTGCGTGCGGCGGTGGGCGTGGCCTCGCTGGCGTTCGAAGGGATGAAGGTCGAAGTGACGGCGATGGCGGCCAAGGGCTGATATCAGCTACCGGCTTTTGGGCGGGTGTTGGCTTTTTTTGCGAACCACCCGCCCCCCATTGAGCACCGAGACCAGTCCATCTGTGACAGCGAATTCCGCAGCGTCTAGATGTCCATCGCCAACAACGCGGCCCCCAGGCACTTGCCATGGGCATCCAGCGCCAACGAGCGGGTCACGCCACCGCGCAACAACCCCGGCAGCACGAAGTTCAGCGCCTTGAGCTGCGGCAGGTCATAGCGACGGACAGGCCCTGCGCTTTCATCGCGAAGATGGGCAAACCACGCCGCTACTCGTTCCGCTGTCAGCTCGCGCTCAAGCAGCGGGTAGTCCTCCTCCCGATACGCGATCAGCGAGATGTTCGAGGTGTCGCCCTTGTCCCCCGTGCGGGTGTGGGCAAGTTCGTGCAGTTGGCGGGTCATGGGCATTGCTCCAGGTGGACTTGGGGTTGGGCGAGCTCACGCGGCAGGTAAAGGCTGGCGACGGCCAACACCTCGCGGACCTGGCGAGTGGCCCCGCCACCGCCAGCCGGGCCATTGGTGTAGAGCGTCTCGACCTCGTTGGCGACCGCTTGCGCCGCCTCGCGGTTCAGGCAACGTGCCGCAACCCGCAGGCGTACCTCCCAGGGTTCGCCGCCCATGCCGAAATGGCTGGCGTGCAGCGAATCGACCCCCATCAGCTCGCAGCGCAGCTCTTCGACGGCGACGCCGGTCAACGCCAGGCGCTCTTCGACGATCCGTCCGGCCAGACGTGCCCGCGCCACGGCATTCGGGCCGCCGTAGGAAATCTGTCCTTCGCCAATCCAGCCATCCCGATAGCCCACGGTAACCTTGAGTTGTTGCGGGCGGGCCATGCCTTCGCCACCACTGACGCGTACCTGATCCTTGCCGCAGGCTTGCAGATGCACGCCCGAGAAGTCGGCCGTGACATCCGGCGTCAGGTAGCGACGCGGATCGTGTACCTCGTAGAGCAGTTGTTCGGTGCAGGTCGCGACATCGATGCGTCCCCCACTGCCGTCGACCTTGCCGAGCGTGGCCAGGCCTTCGATGTCGATATCCGCGAAGGGGAAGCCAAGCCGCGCCAGGTCGGCAACATCCTTCAGGCCGGGATCGGCAAAGTAGCCACCACTGACCTGCCCCGCACATTCAAGCAGATGCCCGGTCAGTGTCCCTCGGCCACGGCGACTCCAATCGTCGTCAGGCCAGCCAAAGTGATGCACTTGCGGTGCAAGGAACAGCGACGGGTCGGCGACACGGCCGGTAATCACCACATCGGCGTCCAGGGCCAGTGCCTGGACGATCCCTTCGACCCCCAGATAGGCGTTGGCCGACACCAGTCGCCCACCCAGCCCGGCCACCGTCAGGCCGTTGTCCAGCGCCCAGTCCGGGTGCTGGCGCAGCACGTCGAGCACATCGTCACCGTCCACTGCCGCGACCTTCAGCCCCTGCAGCCCGAGTTCAGCCGCGATGGCCGACACTTGTCGCGCCGCGCCACGCGGGTTGGCTGCGCCCATGTTGGTGATGATACGCAGACGGCGCGCGCCGCCGCGTACATAGGGCAGCACCGCCCGCATGCGCTCGGTCAGCAACGGATCGAAGCCGGCCTGTGGGTCGGCCAGTCTGGCTTGCTGGGCCAGAGCGATGGTGCGTTCGGCCAGGCATTCGAACACCAGGTAATCCAGTTGCCCATCCCGGGCCAGTTCCACCGCAGGCTCCAGGCGATCGCCGGAATAGCCGGCGCCGGCGCCGATTCGCAAAGTGTTCATGTTCAGAAGACTCCAAGTGCCAGCGCGGTCAGGGTCATCAGCACCGACGCGGCGAACAGAAATGGCAGGGTGAAACGCTGGTGATCGGCAAGGTCGAGCTTGCACAGGCCCACCAGCAGGAAGGTCGCTGGGGTCAGCGGGCTGACCGGGAAGCCGGTGGTATGTACGCCAAGCAGCGACGCCTGGGCCACCTGCACCGGGTCCACGCCCAGCGAGCGGCCGACCTCGGCAATCACCGGCATGACCCCGAAGTAGAACGAGTCCGGGTCGAACAGCAAGCTGAGCGGCATCGACACGAAGCCCACCAGTGCGGGAATCAGTCGCCCGTGGCCCGGCGGAATCTGTTGCACCGCCACCTCGGCCATGGCCTTGAGCATGCCGGTGCCTTGCATGATGCCGGTGAACACACCGGCGGCAAGCAGGATGCTGGCCATGGTCAGGGCGGTCTTGGCGTGTGCATCGATGCGTTCGCGTTGCTGATCGACACGGGGGTAATTCAGGCAAAGCGCGGCGACCGTGCCGAGCATGAACATCACTACCGGGTCGACCCAGCCTGCGATCATCACCGCCATCACCAGTACGGTGAGCAGCAGGTTCGGCCAGAACATGTGCGTACGGCGCAGGGCTTGTTCATCGGCGCTCAAGATACGCTGCGGTGCCGCGCCGGCATCGGCGCCGGCCATGAGCCCCAGGCGTTTCTCTTCGCGTCGGCCCAGCCAGTAGGCGCAGCCGAAGACGAACAACAGCCCCACCACCTGTACCGGAATCAGCGGTTGGAACAGGTCAGCCACCGGCACGTGCAGCGCCGCGGACGAGCGCAGCACAGGTCCCGTCCAGGGCAGGAAATTCACCCCCGCCGCCATCGCCGCAACGCAGGCCAGCACCCGTCGGTCGATGCCCAGGCGTGTATACAGCGGCAGCATCGCGGGCACCGTGACGAGGAATGTCACCGCACCCGACCCATCCAGGTGTACCAGCAACGCCAGCAATGCGGTGCCGCAGACGATACGGGTGGGGCGGGTGCCGACGGCGCGCAGGATGCGGTCGATGATCGGGTCGAGCATGCCGGCATCGGTCATCACGCCGAAGAACAGGATGGCGAAGATGAACATGCCGACCACCGGGGCGACATTCTTGATGCCAGTGAGAATGAAACCGCTGGTCTGCAGGCCGAAACCCGCGAGCAAGGCAGCCACGATGGGAAAGGCAATCAGCGCGACCAGGGGCGAGATGCGCTTGCTCATCACCGCGATCAGCAAGGACAGAATGGTAATGACGCCGTAGAGGGCGAGCATGGGGTTACTCCGGCTTGTTTTTGTTGTTGTCCCGAGTATCAGGAGAGGTTCGGTAGCGTGTAAATTGCAATTTAAAGCCACGCACATTCGAAAAAACAAAATGAAGAATACCCTGCAGCATATTCGCGCCTTCATCACCGTTGCCCAGCGCGGCAACTTCGCCCGCGCCGCCAACGACCTGCACTTGTCGCCCTCGGCCCTGACCGTCCAGATCCGCCAACTCGAAAGCTGGCTGGGCGTTGCCCTGCTCGAACGCAGCCCTCGGCACGTCACCCTCACTGCTGCAGGGCGCGAGGCGTTGCCGGCGATGGAGAAGCTGCTGCTCGATCTGTCCAACATCGTCAGCGCCAGCCAAGGCTTGGCGGCGGTGCGCCGCGGGGTGGTCACAGTGGCTGCCCTGCCCTCGTTGTGTGCCGGGGCGCTGACGCAGCGGCTGGCGGTGTTCCGGCAGTCGCATCCAGGTGTCGAAGTGCGCCTGCGCGACCTGGTTGCCGAGCGCATTGTCGAGCGCGTGCGCGAAGGCGATGTGGATTTCGGCGTGGGTGTGCGCAGCCAGTTCGGGCACGGGCTGGACTTCACACCGTTACTGAGTGATCGGTTATGCCTGTTTGTGCCTGTCGGACACCCGCTGGCCACGGGCCCCGTCGATCTGCAAGCCCTGGACGGCCTGCCGATGATCCTCACCGGGCGCGACAGCAGTGTGCGGGCGCAGATCGAGGAGGTGTTCCGCGCACACGGGCTGGTGTTGCAAGCCGCCATGGAAGCCAACTACATGTCGACGGTATTGGCGCTGGTGCGCAATGGGTTGGGGGTTACGCTGCTGCCGGAATCGGCGGACGACGGTACACACAGGTTGCTGCGCAGGCCCTTGGAAGCGCGAGGTCTGGAGCGTGAAATCGGCATCATCACCCGCACAGAATGCAGCCTGTCACCAGCCACTTCGGCCTTGATCGATTGCCTGGGTGATCTGTCAGGCACAGACAAATGACCTATCATTTTTGCCAGTTGTCGGCGAGCGCCTAATCCCAGTAGGTTGGATCTTAACAATGTTGTCCGAGAGGGCGATGTCGTGTGTTGCCATTCAAGGGATCGAACCCACCAGGGAGCAAAGACGATGACAAGTCGAGAGTCGACCTCAATTAATCTATTGGCTGCATTGTTTTTATTTTTTTATGCGCTTCCTTCTGCCTGGGCCGCCGAGGCCACTGATGAAATAAACGCAATAAACGCCCAGGAAAAAGTAGAAACATTGGGGCAGGAATTGACTAAAGATCTTACCCCTGGCGTCCTGTATCAGCTGGACTGGGGCAACCCCCAGCATTATCAACTTTATAAGGCACAACAACTCCTGACAGGGCATACAAAAGCACAGGCGCCCGAAATGTTCAGGCGCCTGGAAGCTGCGCACAAACAGCGGGTGAAAGCGCTCGCTGTTTCCGGCGCAAAGCCTGACGCAGTAAAACCAGTTGTCTTCCCTGAGACGTCCAGTGATGCCGACGCTCCTTTGCAAGACCTTCAATTCATCTCGGAGCTTTCGCGCTCCAATGCTACTGCAACCAGTTCAGCGGTCACGTACAGCTCTGAAGCCATTTCGACCGTTGCGAACGGCAGCGAGAGAAACTCTGTCACGCTCATTATGTATAACGACCTCACGGGTGATTTCATTGCCTCGAAAAACGCCACTGATCTGACGAACCTTCCTGAACTACGCGTTAACGTGAGTGCCTCGGTGGATCCAACGATTCCCGTTCGCGCTGTCGCTTTCTTCAACATGATCCCCAAGGACAGTGACGACGAGTTCCCGCCGACGCTCGTCATGAAGGCAGTCAGTTCAACGGGTATCGTTGACGCTTGTATGACAGAGCCCAGGCCTTGTACAAGAGACGCCAATGGCAAATGCGTCATTTCTGCTCCTGCCGCTACGGAAGTCTGCAGCAATAAACTCCCTGACAACGATACACCCATCAAGATGTGCTGGAACCGCCACAGCCGTGAAGAGTGCGATTATTGGGCAAGCCAGAACAAGCCTGCTAACTATCTGATTCCCGTTTCTGGCTACGCTCTCGCCGAAGGAAAAACCGAATCTACGGTAACTGGCGAAACGGCGATCTATCTAGTAAACCCGAGCGGTGGGGGCTGTCGGGTACACTCCAGAGCTGAAAGTATTGCTGACGAATGGACATCTGACGGTAATGGAAAGCTGAGCTTCAATTACGAGGCCGAAAAGTTCAAGCGCAACCCGTCATGCCTGACCAACAATAAAGACTCGCTCGTCAACTTCTACATGACCAACATGCTCTACCTTCCAGGAACGCCAGAAGATCCCATGCCACGAAACGTAACGCTTGTATTTACCAGCGATAAGCGATCCGCAGGAAACCCCGGCAGGGAGATCATCCCTCAACTCCGCATCATGGAAGGTTGTGTAGCAGGGGGCACATTGATCACCCTGGCGTCGGGCGAGACAAAAAAAATCGAAGAGATCGTCTCGGGAGACAAGGTCAAGACACCGCATGGCGTGCGCACGGTCAGTGAAAGAACCACGGGTACAGAAAATGGCTCCATGCTTGAGATACGCACTACCGGCCAGACCCTGCATGTCACACCGACCCACCCCATCATGCGAGCGATTCAAATCGGGAGTGCCGTGAGAAACATGGAGGTGCAGGCACGGGAAATCCAGGTAGGCGACAAGTTGGCCGGTGACGGACCTCCGATCACGGTGACATTCGTCGGTTATGTCGAGGCTCAGGCCACCCCGGTATACAACTTGCAATTCAAAGGTGGCGTCGAAGGCAGTTATTACGCCAACGGCATTTTGTCGGGTAACCTCGCTACGCAAAATATGCTGGCAGATCTCAAAAGCAGAGCGCCACTTCGCAGCCCTGCGCAACTGCGAGCAACCGTCCATCCTGCGTTCTTGGCTGATTACGACAACCAGCAAAAACAAAAGGCGCAGCAGTCCTCTGACGTGAGCGGCACTTCACAGGAGGTCGGCAATGCAACGCGGTAACGATGCACTCAGGCTCTCCATCGTTCAGGCCGTTTACGAGACAGACTGCCTGCATGTGGCATGGAGCCCTCTCGAATTGGACACGCCTGCAGGTTGGGTGATCACATTGGGTCATCAGGACACAGGCGGCTGGACGCCGTTGAAACACCAATTCATTCCAGACGGTGCAGCTACCGTTGGCGTATTACCTCTGTCCGAACCCCTGAGCGCGATACGTGAATATCGCGTCACCGTGATGGCCTTGCGGGAGAGTGGGGAAACAGAGAGCAGCGCTCCACTGCCCCTGCCAACCCTCCAGCCGATCCTGCACTCGGCGATATACGATGGCGAGACCCTGCGCGTTGGTTGGCAGCCTTCCAGCCAGGCTCTTCTGGGCTATGAGATCGTCGTGTCATCAACGGTCAGCGGCACGACATTCGTCATTCCAATCAGTGGAGCGGGTAGCGCCAGTGCTGTCGTGGGCAATTCGCAACTGGGCGGGGGGCTGGGCAATGACCAAGGCTGGACAGTCGGCGTGGAGGCTGTGGTTCGCGAGAAAACCCGCGCCCGATCGGAGCTGATTCATTTCCCGTCATGCATGACCCCGCCGAATCTGGAGCAGAGCCCGCTCTATCGTGGTGGAAACCGCATCGCAGTCGCATGGTTTTCCCTGGACCCCAGAGAGATCGTGCAATACCAGCTGAGCCTGCACAGTGCGCTTACCGGCACGCATTACGACATGGCCCTGCCCGCGGGATACGAGCTCGCCGACTTGCCACTGTCCTCGCCACTGCCGGAGTTTGATGCGTTCAGCTTTACCCTCACGGCCCTGACTGCAAAAGGCGCAGGCATCAGCACCAAGCCTTTGCGCGTCGTAGCAGACAGGCCCGACATCACCTCAGTGGTGTTGGACAACGAGGGCGTCGATGTGACCTGGAACATGTCGAACAGTCTGGAGATCACTCACTACATCGTGCAGGTGTTTTCGCCAGAGACCGCCATGGTCGCCGCCTCTGCGCGCGTCGATGCCCCCCGGACCCACGAGCGCTTGTCGCTGAAAGCGCCGCTTAGGACCGACAAGAAGTGGGTGTGTCAGGTCATTGCCTATCCTGGGTCTGGGGTAGGAACGGAAGGCGATTGGGTGCCGATGGTTACTGGGACTCCATTGGTTACCTTGCTCCGACCGAGAGTAGGGGTCGTGGATGTCACCTGGTCGCCTCCGGAATCGGTAGTAGCGCCTGAAGGCACATGGGTAAAGATTACTCGCGCAGGTAATGTCATCAGTCAGGATCGGGTCGCTGGCTGCAGTGCCCAGATGATGATTCCAGTGTTTGATGCGAACCTGGATCAATCGCTGAGCGTACAGCTGACGCCTATCTGTGGCAAAGCGTCCAGCAGGACGCAATGGCAAGCGGAGCAAACTGCTCCGGCTCTCTGACACGTGGGCGGATGACGGGGCTGCGTCAAGGAGAGCAGGCCCGTCGCTGCCGAGTATGCCCGCCTGGAACGTCACGGGTGCCTGCGCGGCAATTCATCGCTACAATGCCGCCCTAAACCGTGACAGCACGAACCTATAACGACATGTCCCTTCCAAAGAATCACCTGGAACTGCTCAGCCCTGCCCGCGATGTGGCCATCGCCCGCGAGGCCATTCTGCATGGCGCCGACGCCATCTATATCGGCGGCCCGAGCTTCGGCGCGCGGCACAACGCGTGCAACGAGGTCAGCGATATCGCCGAGTTGGTGGAGTTCGCCCGGCGCTACCACGCGCGGGTCTTCACCACGATCAATACCATCCTCCACGACAACGAGCTGGAGCCTGCACGCAAGCTGATCCATCAGCTGTACGACGCCGGTGTCGATGCATTGATCGTCCAGGACCTGGGGGTGATGGAGCTGGACATCCCACCGATCGAGTTGCACGCCAGTACACAGACCGACATTCGCACCCTAGAGCGCGCCAGATTCCTCGACCAGGCCGGCTTCTCCCAGTTGGTGCTGGCCCGTGAACTGAACCTGCAGCAGATCCGCGCCATCGCCGCCGAGACCGATGCTGCCATCGAGTTCTTCATCCACGGCGCGTTGTGCGTGGCCTTCTCCGGCCAATGCAACATTTCCCACGCCCAGACCGGCCGCAGCGCCAACCGGGGTGATTGCTCCCAGGCCTGTCGCCTGCCCTACACCCTCAAGGACGATCAGGGCCGGGTGGTTGCCTTCGAGAAGCACCTGCTGTCGATGAAGGACAACAACCAGACCGCCAACCTGCGTGACCTGGTCGACGCCGGCGTGCGCTCATTCAAGATCGAAGGCCGCTACAAGGACATGGGCTATGTGAAGAACATCACCGCCCACTACCGCAAGGAGCTGGATGCGATTCTCGAAGATCGCCCGGACCTGGCCCGCGCATCGAGCGGTCGTACCCAGCACTTCTTCGTACCCGACCCGGACAAGACCTTCCACCGCGGCAGCACCGACTACTTCGTCAGCGACCGCAAGATCGACATCGGTGCCTTCGATTCGCCCACCTTCACCGGCTTGCCAGTGGGTGTGGTGGAAAAGGTCGGCAAGCGTGACCTGATGGTGGTCACCGAGGTCCCGCTGACCAACGGTGACGGCTTGAACGTGCTGGTCAAGCGTGAAGTGGTGGGCTTCCGGGCCAACATCGCCGAGCCACGTGGCGAGTTCGAGGACGATGGCCAGACACGCTACCGTTATCGCGTCGAGCCCAACGAGATGCCCGAAGGCTTGCACAAGCTGCGGCCGAATCACCCACTGTCGCGCAACCTTGACCATAACTGGCAGCAGGCGCTGCAACGCACCTCGTCCGAGCGCCGCGTCGCGGTTCAGTGGCATGTCGTGCTGACCGAGCAACGCCTGGCGCTGAGTGTCACCAGCGAGGAAGGCGTCACCGTGCAGGTTGCCCTGGACGGCCCGTTCGGCGCGGCCAACAAACCGCAGCAGGCGCTGGATCAGTTGCACGACCTGCTGGGCCAACTGGGCACCACCCAGTACCACGCCGAGGCCATCGAGATCGATGCCCCGCAGGCGTACTTCATCCCCAACTCGCAACTCAAGGCCCTGCGTCGTGAGGCTATCGAAATGCTCACCGAGGCACGGGTCAAGGCGCACCCGCGCGGTAGCCGCAAGGCCGAGACCACGCCTCCCCCGGTCTATCCCGAAGCGCACCTGTCGTTCCTGGCCAACGTCTATAACCAGAAAGCCCGTGACTTCTATCATCGCCATGGGGTGAAGTTGATCGATGCAGCGTTCGAGGCCCACGAGGAGCACGGCGAGGTGCCGGTGATGATCACCAAGCACTGCCTGCGCTTCTCCTTCAACCTGTGTCCCAAGCAGGCCAAGGGCGTTACCGGTGTACGCACCAAGGTCGCGCCAATGCAGCTGATTCATGGCGACGAAGTGCTGACCCTGAAATTCGACTGCAAGCCGTGCGAAATGCACGTGGTCGGCCGGATGAAAGACCACATCATCGACCTGCCAACCCCAGGCAGCGCGGTGAGCCAGGTGGTTGGGCACATCAGCCCGGAAGACTTGCTCAAGACCATCGTGCGCGCGCCGCACTGAGGCCGAGCACGACTGCTGCCTCCGCCTCCCGGTGAAGTTTCGAGGCAGGCAAGGATTGCCTGCCTGCCGCGCACGAGCGCAGATTGATTCGGAAAATAACTACGGGTACAAACCCGAAATTCTTGCCTCAGCCTACTGTTGCGGTGCCGAGCTACCCCGGCACCGCGCAGCATCACTTACGAGCGGCCGCCCTTGCGGCCCATGTCGTCGTTCTGCTTGTTGCCACCGGACTGCTGGCCGCCTTTGCGACCGGCTTCGGACGCTTTTTCCCGGTCGTTGGCGAAGTTGCCAGGATTTTTGGTACCACCCTGACTGCCAGTCTTGTTCTGGTTATTGGCCATGGTCTTGCACCTCTTGTGGCTGTGGGATATGCACGGGCGTTTGCCGTACATAAGTTCGGAGCATCGCAGCAGCAGGGGATTCGGTTTATTACCGATCTGGCAGACCGGTGGCGCTAAAGGTGCAGCGACGCTGTATTTGGCGCGAGGTGCTTTGAGTTACGGGGCGTTTTCGAGGCTACGCTGGCGACGGCCCAGCCAGGCGCCAGTAACGCCCCAGCCAAGCGCGAGGATAGCGCCGATCGACATGGCCAACTGCGGATGCTCGCCCAGCAGGTCCAGGCCGCGCTTGACCCAACCGCTCAAGGCATCGCCGCCGCGGTAGACCACGGTGTCGATAAAGTTCTTGGCTTTGTATTTCTCATCAGCGGGCAAGACGGTGAAGAGCATCTCCCGTCCCGGGCGCACCAGGGCGTACTCGCCTGCACGACGCACGACCATCACGAAAACGAACACCGCAAAGACCGGCGCCAGTGCCAGCCAGATGAAGGCGACCGCCATCACCAGTGGTACGCCCACCAGTAACACACCGACACCCAGGCGCCGGGCCAGGCGTCCGGTGAGAAAGACCTGGGTGAGTATCGCCAGCGTTTGCACGACTGTGTCGATCAGGCCAAAGACTTGTGTCTGCCGTGTACGGTCGCTGAACGTCTCGCTGACGATACGGGCCTGCTCGAAATACAGGAAGGTGCTGACGCTGGCCAGCAGTATGACGAACAACGCGATACCCAGCAGGTAGGGCGACTGCAGCACGGCGGTGGCGCCGGAAAACGGATTCCCGCCCAGCGGCCGAGAGCTCGGATGCGCGGTGCTGGTCGGCAGCGGATTCAGCTCACGCCAGTGTTGCAGGTACAGCGCAGCGCCTATGCTGCCAAGCAGACAGACGCCCGCCAGCACCAACAAACCCGCGTGCCCGAGGGGAGAAACCAGCAGAGTGCCAAGAATCGGCCCGCTCAAGCCGCCAAGGCTTGCACCCGCCGCCAGCAGGCCGAACAGGCGCTTGCCCTGCTCGCTGGAAAACAGGTCTGCCAGTACGCTCCAGGCCAGGGAGATGGCCAGCAGGTTGAACACCGACAGCCAGATATAAAAAGCCCGTGCATTCCAGAGGTCATCTGGATCACGGGCAAAGAGCACAGCAAACAACAGCAGGTTGCTGGTAAAGAAGGCGTAGGTCCACGACAGGATGCGCCGCCGCTTCACCCTTGAAGCAAGCCAGCCGAATAGCGGCAGGCAGGCCAGGGTCGCAATGAAGGTGCCTGTGAACAGCCATTGCAGATTGTCCACACCTCCTGCCACGCCCATGGTTTCGCGGACGGGGCGCAGCATGAAATACCCCGTGAACAGCAGGTAGAACAGCGCAAGGCCTGCGACCACTGCCGGGCCTTCGCCGGGCTGGATGTTGAGGCTCTGGTCCAGGCGCCGCCGCAAGTCGCTCATGGCGTCAGGCAAATTGCCTGATGAGCGCCTGGCGCTGGGCTTCGCTCAGCAACGGCCCGCTGCCAGCCTTGAGCTGGTCAAGCTGACGGTCCGGGCGGCCGGTCGCAGGAATTACCGTGGTCACCGCCGGGTGACTGATGGCGAACTTCAGGAACAGCTGCGCCCAACTGCCGATACCCGCCTCGCCCGCCCAAGATGGCAATGCCTGATCCTTGACCCGAGCGAACAGCCGGCCATCGTCGAAAGCACGGTTGACCAGCACCGCGACGCCTTTGTCCTGGCACAGCGGCAGCAGCTCGCGCGCGGCATCCGGAGCGTTCACCGAGTAGTTGATCTGGATGAAATCCAGCGGCTCGCTGCGCACGATGCGCGCCACCTCATCCTGCCCACTGTTGAGATAGTGAGTGATGCCCACATAGCGCGTCTTGCCTTGCTGCTTCAACTCCCGGGCATAGGGTAGCTGGGTCTGCCAGTCGCGCAGGTTGTGGATCTGCAGCAAGTCGACCTTGTCGGTGCGCAGGCTGGAAAGGCTTTGCACCCATTGCCGTTCGGCCCCTTCCCGGCTGTCGGCAGCGATCTTGGTGGCGATGAAACACTGACGGTGCCAGCCGCCCTCCTCCAGCAACTGGCCGAGAATGGCGTCGGCACCGCCGTAGTTGGGCGAGGTGTCGATGACCTTGCCACCGCCTTTGAAGAACGCCTCGAGCACAAGCTTGAGCTGTTGGTACTGGGCAGAGCCGGCCTGGACCTCGAAACTACCGGAAGTGCCGGCACCGATGACCGGCAAGGCCTCACCGGTGGCGGGGATCTTGCGGGTCAGCAGGCCGCTGCCGGACTCGGCGCGCAGCCAAGGGCTCAGGGCCAGTGCGCCAAGCGCGGCGCTGGCACGCAGGACATCGCGACGTGCGTACATGAAGGAGGCTCCCGTTTACAGGGGGAAACCTTCAAGGCTAGTCGCTCTACCCTGCGATGCGCAGCGATTCTGTATCGGGATATTTAACCGAGCAACAGGCGCAGGTCCAGGCCTTCAGCCCCCATTGGCGGGCACCAGTAATAGCCGCCGGTCAGTGGTCGGCTGAAGCGGTACAAGGCATCGACCACGCCATCTTCCAGGCCACTCATGCGCCGCAGCTGGACTTCGAAGGCATCGAACGAGCGGCCCAGGGCAACGAAGGCCAGCCCTGCGCCACGGTTGTCGGCCCAGGCCACCGAACGGCGCACCATGAAGGCCCCGGGGTCATAGCTCTCCTGCGCGGTACGCTTGACGTGGGCCGACTCCGGCGCGTCTTCCAGCTCCTCGTTGTCGCTCAGGCGACGGCCAATGATGTCATCCTGCTCTGGCTGAGGCAGCGACTTGAAATAGTTGAGATCGTGTTTCCACAGCTGGAACGCAGCGAAACTGGAACCTGCCAGGCCCGCTTGCTCGCCCGCCACGATGGCTGCGTCGACAGCATCGTTGTCCCGCGGGTTTTCGGTGCCGTCTTCATAGCCGGTCAGGTCGTGTCCGCCGTGGTGCAGAAAACCATCGACACTGTCGACCAGTGTGAAAGCCGGCGCCAGGGCCTGCTCCAGGGCTTGGGCACGCAGGAACAGATCACCACGCGCGTCATCACGCAGCCAGAGCCACAGGGCATGCTGGGTGGCCGGATTTTCGACCGCTGCGTCCAACTGCGGGAAACTGCGCAAGCCCGGGACATCGCGCCCCAGTGCCTTGGCCAGCGGCGCGCCGACGGCCAGGATCAGGCTGTGGCCGTCGACTTGCTGCAACAAGGCATCCAGAACGGCAGGCAACGCCTCCCCCGTATGCAGGGCAAAGAACAGGTGACGGGCGTGGGCCGGCACCGGAGTGGCGAGCAGACCTTGCTGGAACGACATGACGAGCTAATCCTTCGGCAAAAGCGCGAATCCTACTGTGCTCGGCAGCCCATCGCAACGCGTCAGGTCGCGGCGAGGTGTGGCTCATCCAGAAATAATCAGTTACCAAAGGCCGGCACTTTGCGATTAGCTGATCGATGGAGCCTGCCTACACTGTCCGGAATCCTTCGACCACGAGCATGCCGATGACCGCCTCCCCCTTGCTGACAGCCTTCCTGCCCATCGCCCTGGGCATCATCATGCTAGGCCTGGGGTTGTCGCTGACCCTCGCCGACTTCGCCCGAGTGGTGAAATATCCCAAGCCCGTGCTGGTCGGCCTGGCCTGTCAGATTCTGTTGCTGCCGTTCATCTGCTTCCTGATCGCCAACGGGTTTGGCCTGGAGGCCGCGCTGGCAGTGGGCCTGATGCTCTTGGCCGCATCGCCGGGCGGGACTACCGCGAACCTGTTCAGCCACCTGGCACATGGCGACGTGGCACTGAACATCACGCTGACGGCGGTCAACTCGCTGATCGCCATCCTCACCATGCCACTGCTGGTCAACCTGTCGCTGATCTACTTCATGGAGTCGGACCAGGCCATCCCGCTGCAATTTGCCAAGGTCATGCAGGTGTTTGCCATCGTCCTGCTGCCCGTGGGCCTGGGCATGCTGATCCGCCGCTACGCACCGGGCTTTGCCGCGCGGATGGAGAAACCGATGAAGCTGGTAGCGGCGTTGTTCCTGGCCTTCACCATCGTTTTGGCACTGGCCAAGGACTGGCAGACAGTGGTGGAGTACGCGCCGGTGGTGGGTGTCGCCGCGCTGTTGTTCAACGTGATCAGCCTGGGGCTGGGGTATTGGGTGCCACGCCTGTTGCGCATCCCGAAACGCCAGGCGATCGCCATTGGTATGGAGATCGGCATTCACAACGGCACCTTGGCCATCGCGCTGGCGTTGAGTCCCAGCCTGCTGAACAACCCCACCATGGCCGTGCCGGCAGCGATCTACAGCCTGATCATGTTCTTCACAGCTGCAGCCTTTGGCTGGTGGGTGAGTCGAGGGCACAGAGAGGCCATTGCCGTGCAGGAAACCACGAATTGAAACCTGCGCGACTCAGTCGCCCCGCCGCGCGCGCAACTGGCGCTTGAGCTCGCGCAGCGGCGGCGCGTAGAAGAAGCCGAACGACACGCTACCTTCGCGTCCTTTCACCGCGTGATGAAGCCGATGCGCCCGGTACAGGCGTTTGAGGTAGCGCTGCATGGGTTTGGGTTTACGCGGCCAGTGCCGATGGAAGAAACCGTCGTGGGCCACCACGTACAGCACGCCATAGCCCGCGACACCTCCACCGACCCACTGCAGGGGCGCGTAGCCGGCCTTGCCCAGGGCCATCAGGCCAGCGGCGATCAGGGCCAGTGCCACCAGGTAGAGGTCATTGGTCTCGAGCACACCCAGGTGCGGCTCATGGTGCGAGCGGTGCAGCCACCAGCCCCAGCCGTGCATGACGTACTTGTGGGCCAGTGTGCCGACACCCTCCATGGCCACCAGGGTGGCGAGCAGCACGGCGATGTTGAACAGCATGGGACAGTCCGGCGTGGATGGTGAAAGGCGCCAAGGTTACCACCGCTGATGAACGCACCGGAAACGTTAGGAGGTTTCGGCAATGAAGCAATTGTCATGAATTCGCCCTTGATTCTGAGCAACTGCAGGCGTAAGGTCCGCGACGCACTTATGCATCCCCTACAGGAGTCCTGCATTGGACAGTAGCCCCAGTCGATTGCGACAGGTCCACACGGCAAGCTAGTCCGGCAGCATTCCTGCCGCTGTCTTGCCGAATACGGTAGACGGCGGTCCATCTCGCCTGCGAAGGCAGATTTCCCCTCTTTCCCCGCTCAGCCAGCGCTTGCCGGCGAGTGTAGTGGTCCTGCGCGCTCATTCATTTTATTGGCGTCACATTTGCCAGTGGCGCATGTGCGGGCCGTTGCCCGTGGAAAGAGGTTTGCTATGGATTGGAAAGTATTTCTGCTGCGCGTGAGCGTGGCCCTCGTACTCGGCGCCCTGATCGGTGCCGAACGTCAACTGCGCCAGCGCCTGACCGGCCTTCGCACCAATGCGCTGGTCAGCACCGGTGCCTGCCTGTTCGTGCTGATGACCCAGGCGGTACCCGGCATGGAACCCAGCGACGCCTCGCGCATCGCCGCGTATGTCGTGTCCGGCATCGGCTTTCTCGGTGGTGGCGTGATCATGCGCGATGGTTTCAACGTGCGCGGCCTGAACACCGCTGCCACGCTCTGGTGCACCGCGGCCATCGGTGTGCTGTGCAGCCTGGGGCTGTTGCTGGAGGCAACCCTGGGCAGCCTGGTGGTGCTGTGTGCCAACATCCTGCTGCGCGACATCGCCCAGCGCCTGGACCGCCAGGACGTCGTGCCCGCCAGTGAAGTCGAGCAACGCTTCGAGGTGCGCATCGTCTGCCGGGCAGAAGACGAGATCCAGGTGCGCAGCCTGATGCTGCACAGCCTCAGTGACCCGGGCCTGCGCCTGCAGTCGCTGCACAGCGAAGACCTGCACGACCCGCTGCGCCTGGAGGTGCGCGCCGAACTGCTGGGCACGCCACAGGCGCCTGCACAACTGGAGCGCCTGGTGAGCCGGGTGAGCCTGGAGAAAGGCGTCAGTTCAGTGCGCTGGCAGCTTTACGCCCAGCCTGTGGTGGTCGACTAGGCATCATCGCGCAAATGCCGTTCCCTGAGTTCCTGCCGCTCCTTGGCTTCTATGCACAGGGTCGCGGTCGGACGCAGCAGCAGGCGGCGCAGGCCGATCGGCTCGCCGGTTTCCTCACACCAGCCGTAATCCCCCTTGGCCAGGCGCTCCAGCGCCTGGTCGATCTTGTCCAGCAGGCGCTTCTCTCGCTCAAGGGTGCGCAACTGCCAGTGCCGCTCCTCCTCGGCACTGCCAAGATCGGCCGGGTCGCTGTGCACTTCCTGCACGCGCAACGCCTGGAAGTCCTGCTCTATGCGCTCCTGCAACTCCACCCGCTGCCCCAGCAACAGGTTACGAAAGTACTGGCGCTGGGGCTCGTTCATGTAGGCCTCGGCCGGCTGGCGGAGCAAGTCTTCTTCAGTCATGGGGGCACACTCGTGCAATAAAGGAGTCATCGATCGAACATCAGCGGCAGGCCCTGGCAGCGTGGCTGCACCTGGCCTTGGTGCCAGGCCAGCTGGCCGGATACCACGGTGGTACGCACCACATGCTGCAGGTGTCGATGCTGAAAAGGTGTCCAGCCGCAGTGGGCCAGGATCGGATCATCGGCGACCGGGCGCGGTTGCGCCAGGCGCTCGACCAGCGCCAGGTCCGCCCAGTAACCTTCGCGCAGAAAACCGCGCTCGCGTATGGCGAACAGGCGGGCCACTGCGTGGCTGGTCTTGTCGACCAACTGGGTCAGGCTCAGCACACCCTCGCTGACCAGCTCCAGCGCTGCCGGCAAGGCATGCTGCACCAACGGCAGTCCCGAGGGCGCGCGGCCATAGACTCGCCGCTTTTCCTCGAGCGTATGCGGGGCATGATCGGTTCCGATCACGTCGATCACATCGCCGGCCAGCGCCTGGCGCAGTGCGTCACGGTCGGCACGGGTCTTGATGGCCGGATTGCATTTGATCAGATGGCCGAGCTGCGCGTAGTCACTGTCGTCGAACAGCAGGTGGTGCAGGCAGACCTCGGCGGTGATGTGCTTGTCGCGTACCGGGCCAGCGGCGAACAGCGCCAGTTCGCGCGCGGTGGTCAGGTGCAGTACGTGCAGGCGTGTACCGAAACGCCTGGCCATGTCCACGGCCATCGACGAGGAGCGATAGCAGGCTTCGGCATCGCGAATCAGCGGGTGAGCGGCCGCAGGAATGAATTCGCCATGGCGCTCACGCCACAGCGCCTCGTTGGCCAGGATGCTCGGGGTGTGCTCACAGTGGGCCAGCAGGATGGTCGGGCAGTAGATGAACAGCCGCTCGAGCACCTGCGGGTCGTCCACCAGCATGTTGCCGGTGGACGCGCCCATGAACACCTTGACCCCGGCGACTTCACGCGGATCGAGCGCGGCGATGGTGTCCAGGTTGTCGCGACTGACGCCGAAGTGAAAACCGTAGTTGGCCTGCGAGCTGGCCGCGGCGCGGCGTTTCTTGTCGGCCAGCGCCGCAGTGGTGAGGGTTGGCGGGTCGGTGTTGGGCATGTCCATGAAGCTGGTGATGCCACCCGCCACCGCAGCCCGCGACTCACTGGCAATGCTCCCTTTGTGCCCTGCCCCGGGTTCGCGAAAGTGCACCTGGTCATCGATCATGCCCGGCAGCAACCATTGCCCTTGCGCATCGATCTCGACCTTAGCGCGCACGCCTTCGATGCTCGCGGCGATCTTGTCGATGCGCCCACGGGCGACCAGCAGGTCAGCCTCGAACTCGCGCCCTTCGTTGACCAGCCGTGCGTTGCGTATCAGCAGGTCGGCCATGATCAGAACTCGTTCTGCAGGGCCTTGTAGCCCTGGACCAGGTCGATGTTGGTGCGGGCGACATCCTCGGAGAACTCCGAGGCCGACACGCTGACGGGTGGGTAGCGATCGAGATCGGTGTGCGGGCCGATATGTTCGGTGGGCGGTACGTAGAAGCGCTCTGGCAGGTCGCGACCGTCGACCACCGAGTTGTGACGCACGACGCTGCCATCACCCACGCGGCAATTGAACAGCACGCTGTTGAAGCCGATGAACACCCGATCGCCGACCACGCAGGGGCCATGCACGATGGAGCGGTGGGCGATGGAGGTGTACTCGCCGATGCTCACCGCCGCTCCGGACTTGGAGTGAATGACCACACCATCCTGAATGTTGGAGTTGGCGCCGATGACGATCGGCTCCATGTCCCCGGTGGCGTCCACCTCGTCGGCGCGGATGACCGCGTAGGGGCCGACGAACACATGGTCCTTGATGATGACCTTGCCGCAGATGATCGCGGTCTTGTCGATGTAGGCTGATTCGGCGATCTGTGGGAGGTGGCCGGAGGGGTTTCTGCGGATCACGGTAGGTTTCCTGAGACAAGCTGATTCCAGCAAATGTTACGTTATAACAGTTTACTTGCAACCCCCTCCCCTCATTCCTCTCCCGCAGAGCATGACGCCGGTGAGAAATTTCAAACTTTCGCCGCCGACCGGCGCTCAACCGTTTGCGACACCGATGTCGCGACCACGGACAAGGAGAGACACATGAATACTCTGTTCCTCAAGCGAGCCGGTCTGTGCATGGCCATGGGCCTTGTCTCGGTGCAGGTGATGGCCGCTTCCTCCGACGACTTCGTCGATGCGGCGACCGAGGCAGGTATCGCTGAAGTCGTAACCGGCAACCTGGCGCTGGAAAAGAGCAAGGACGCGGAGATCAAGACCTTTGCCCAGCAGATGGTCACCGGTCACACCCAGGCCAACCAGAAACTCGGTGATATCGCCCGCAAGCTGGATATCAGCGTGCCTGACGAGGCTGCGCTCACCGACAAGGTCAAGAAGATGATCCTGGAATGGCGCGACGAGTCGTTCGACAAGTCCTATGTCAACAATCAGGTCGATGCCCACGAGAAAGCCGTGGAGCTGTTCAAGAAGGAAGCCGCATCGTCCGACAAGCCGGAGCTCAAGGCTTTCGCCAGCGAGACCCTGCCCACCCTCGAGAAGCACCTGGAGCACGCCAAACAGCTTCAGGCCAAGCACGGCAAGTGATCCACAGGTAACCAGAGAGGCTTGATATGAGTAATGATGCTCTGCGCGCCGAAGTACTGACTCGGCTACTGCACGCCCACCCTGAAGGCCTGGGCAAGGAAGTGCTGGACAACTACCGCGGCGAAAAGGCGGTGGCCGGAATGCTCAAAACGCTTCAGGAGGCCGGCTTGATCCATGATGGCAGCGTCAATGTCGATGCCGATCACCAGATCAGCGTGCGATATCCAATCAAGTTGTCCAGTGCCGGCGTAGACGCAGCGCGCCAGCTCGACAACTGAACCATCGGGCCTGCGGGCGCGGCACGTGCTGCCGCGTGCGCACGCCCAGAAGGTCATGACTCGATCACTTACCTTTCTTCTCGTGATCACGGGGTGGCTTTGCCGGACCTTGCGGGTCGACTTGCGGATCCTCCAGGTCGGGGGAGTCCGGATCAAAACCCAGATCCTGCTTGCTGGACGCCTTGTCGGATGAGTGAGGCCCTTGCGCGGGGTGTGGACGTTTCTGTTCGCTCATAGTGCGTTCTCCGTAACGGTGTCTACAGAAGAAAGCGCGGGCCTGGCGAAGTTTGATTTATCTACGCGCCCTTTGCCTGGTAGGTCTCCAGCTGCGCACAGCGTGCCTCGCTCTGTATCAGACGATCCTGCAGACGCTCGATCAGGCGCATCTGTTCGGCGCAGATGTCACGCTGACCCACCAGCGCCTGACGCTCGCCGTCCAACTGCCGGCGCACCTCCTCGCTCGCCCCCTGCGCCTGGGCCAGGATCGAGCGCAGCCCTTGAACCTGGGCATCGCGCTGCTCCAATTGTTCGTCGAGTTGTTTGTGCTGGGCGCTGGCCTGTCGGTATTCGGTCAGCAGGCGCTCATTCTCACGGTGCAGGTGTGTCAGTTGTTCCTGGCGGGCGATCGCGTCCTGCTGCAACTGACGCAACTCCCCTTGCGACTGCTGCAACTGCTCGTCCTTGTCGGCCAACCTGAGCTGCAGTTCGCCCAGGGACTGGTTGAGGCTGGCGCTGCGCAGTTGCTCGGCCTGCAGGGTGGTCAGCGCCGTTTCGAGCCTTTCCGACTCGGCCGCAAGGTCGCTGGCCTGAATCTGTTGTTGCTGGTGAGCAGCAGCGAGCGCCTGTTGGGCGAGTTGCAACTGCGCCTGCAACTGTTCGCGCTGTTTATCGAATTCGGCCTGCGCGTCGCGAATACGCGCCTCCCCTTCCTCGCGCAACTGCTCGGCCAGTTGGCCGACGAAACGCCCCAACGTGTCGCTGAGCGCCGGTGAGTGTTTATCTGCCAGCGGTTGCAGCGCCTCGAGCTCCTTCATGTAGCGATGAATGGTGGTTTTCGAGCCGGTGTTGCCCAGCTCGATGCGTACCGCATCGATACTCGGATGCTCGCCCCGGGCGATCAGCGCCTGCCGTGCCTGCTGTACTGCCGCCTTGTCGATGCCGCCCCGGGCCATGCTTGCTCCTACAA
This sequence comes from Pseudomonas wayambapalatensis, assembly GCF_049942315.1. NCBI lineage: Bacteria > Pseudomonadati > Pseudomonadota > Gammaproteobacteria > Pseudomonadales > Pseudomonadaceae > Pseudomonas > Pseudomonas wayambapalatensis. Next base: position 28,440 of record NZ_JBNFMU010000227.1, on the reverse strand, counting down.
TTTCGTAACGTGGTATGTAGGCTGTAATTACATACTAGAACCTTAGATTTTCCCAGTAGATTTTTAGGCTCTGTACGAAATGTGCTGGAGAGCCGATTGAGCTCGCGTGAACCAGGAACCCGGGTTGGCCCTAGCCCTGGCGCAGCCAATCGATAAAGCGAGCGAACAGCTCAGACTGAGAGTTGATGCCCAGCTTCAGATAGAGGTTCTTGCGATGCATGCGTACGGTTTCAGGCGAAATGCCGAGGTCCTGCGCCGTGGACTTTACCGAATGCCCGCGCAGGATCATGTGCGCGACTTCCCGTTCGCGGTCCGTCAGCACCTGGCAGCCGAAGCTGTCGAACGCAGCCTGCAGACTTGCATGCTCCAGCGTCGCGACACCGGGTTCGAGGTTATGCCGTGCATAACGGCCCAGCAGGTCGCGCACCATCGGTTCGACCGCACGCAACAGGTCGATCTGTTGCGCGCTCAGCCGTGTGCCGCTGCAGCCCTGGAACAGGCTGAGGGAGAGTTTGCGGCCATCGCTGAGGTCGGCGATGTAGTAGCTGTCTTCGCTGCAGCCAGTGCCCAGGTAATAGGCCTTGTAGTAGTCACTGTCGAAGAAGTTGTCCGGCGCGATGTCCTGCAGGTGATAGAAACCTTCAGCCAGCCCGCTCTGCACCGCGAGGCAGAAAGGATCGAGCAGGTAACCGGCGGCGAAATAGCGGTTGAGCACGGCATCGCGATGGGCATCGGGAATGCCTTGCTGGTACAACAGGCGCGGCGCCTGTCCCTGGCTTTCGACGCTGATCATCATCGACTCGACCGCCACCAACTGGCCCAGCGCCCTGGCCAGATACTGCAGGGCCTGCGGTGATTCGCTATGGGCCAACGCACTTTGCAGCGCCGCATGCCACTGCTGCAGCGCGCCGAGGGTAAGGGCAATCGGTGTGTCGGGAGAGGCCTGGGTCATGCCCGGCAGTCTAGCCTGCCGGACACGCCCACGCACAGCCCGCTGCAGGCTGCTCATCGCCCCTGGTACAACCCTTGCGCCGTGAGCTCGCGCGCGGTTTCGAGAATGCACTGGCGCAGGGTTTCGACGATCTCGTCAACCTGGGCGCGGGTGACGATCAGCGGCGGCGACATCACGTTCAAGTGCATGATCGGCCGTACCAGCAGGCCTTTGGCCTGGGCTTTGCTATGGATGCGCTCACCGATGTTGATCGCATCGTCGAACAGTGCCTTGCTCGCCTTGTCGGCGACGAATTCGACACAAGCCATCAGCTTGAGGCAGCGCACATCGCCCACCAGCGGCAGGTCACGCAAGGTTTGCAGGCGCTGCTCCAGGTAGCTGCCGACCTCGTTGACGTGGGCCAGCAGGTTTTCGCGCTCGATGATCTCGATGTTCTTCAGTGCTGCCGTGCAACACACCGGATGGCCGCTGTAGGTGAAACCGTGGGTAAAGCAGCGCCCCTTGCCCGGCTCGGCGATCACCTGCCAGATGCGCTCGGAGAAGATGCACGCACCCAACGGCAGGTAGGCAGAGGTCAGACCCTTGGCTGTGGTGATGATGTCTGGGGTTACGCCGAACAGTTCTTCGCTGGCAAAGAAGGTGCCCAGGCGCCCGAACGAAGTCACTACTTCGTCGGCGACGAACAGGATGTCGTAGGTCTGGCACAGCTGCCACATGCGCGCGAAGTATCCCTTGGGTGGGATGATCACTCCGCCCGAACCCATGATCGGTTCGGCGAAGAAGGCGGCAACGTTGTCGGCGCCCAGGGAGAGAATCTTGTCTTCGAACTCGGCGACCAGAAAATCGAGGAATTCGGCCTCGTCCATGTTGTCCGGGGCGCGGTACGGGTTGGGGTTGGAGATGTGGTGGATCAGGTCGTGGGCGTAGTCGAACTCAGGCACCCGGTCGGCGGCCTTGTTGCCGATCTGCATGGTCAGGGTGGTCGAGCCATGGTAGGCGTTGTAGCGGGCGATGATGTGTTTCTTGCCCGGCTTGCCGCGGCAGTTCTGGTAGTACTGGATCAGCCGGTAGGCGGTGTCCACGGCAGTAGACCCACCTGTGGTGAGGAAGACATGGTCCAGGTCGCCCGGTGCCAGTTGCGCAAGCTTGCGGCACAGCTCGATGGCCACGTCGTTGGACATGTCCGAGAACGGGTTCGAATAGGCAAGCTTGCGCACCTGGTCGGCAATGGCCAAGGCCATTTCCTCGCGCCCCAGGCCAATGTTGGTGCACCACATGCCGCCAACGGCATCGAGGAAGCGGTTGCCTTGGGTATCGCGGATGTAGGCGCCTTCGCCTTCGATGATGTTCAGCGCGCCCTGTTGGCGATGCTCGTCGAACATATGATAACCGTGCATGTAATGGGCCTTGTCGGCTTCCACCAATGGATCGTTGGCGATAGCGAATGCGTTGCTTGAAGTGGCCATGGGCAGCTCCTTGGCGAGGATCGTTCGAAAATGTTCAGAAACCGGTCTTGACCGTGCTCCAGACCCGCGTGATCGCACGCATGTCCTTGGGTGTCTGGGTCTTTTGCGCGAACAGCCGTTCGCGGGTCTGGGCGTCCGGGTAGATCGCCGGGTCCTGGCGGATATCGGCCTGTACCAGGGCGGTGGCCGCGGCATTGCTGTTGGCGTAGTGGATGAAATTGGTCACCTTGGCCATGGTCTGTGGCTGCAGCAGGAACTCGATGAAGCGATGGGCGTTGCTGACGTGCGGCGCATCCTTGGGGATGTAGAGGTTGTCGAACCAGATCAGCGAGCCTTCCTTGGGAATGAAGAACGCCAGCTTGATAGCCTTCTTCGCCTCCACCGCACGCGCCTGGGCGGTGGCGTAGTCACCCGACCAGGTCAGAGCCAGGCACACGTCGCCGTTGGGCAGGCTGGTCAGGTAGTTGACCGAGTCGAACTTGCGGATATAGGGGCGGATGCCCAGCAGCAGCTGTTCGGCAGCCTTGAGGTCCGCGGGTGCGGCGCTGCGCGGATCCTTGCCCAGGTACTGAAGGGCCAGTGGAATCACTTCGGTGGGGGCGTCCATCAAAGTCACGCCGCAATCGGCGAAGCGCGAAACAATGGCCGGGTCGAACAACATGGCCAGCGAGCCGATCGGTGCGTCGGGCATGCGCGCCTTGATCTTGTCGACGTTGTAGGTAACGCCAGAGCTGCCCCAGGTGTAGGGCGCCGAGTACTTCAGGCCAGGGTCGTAACCTTGCAGGTTGCTGACCACCTGCTCGTCGAGGTTGTGCCAACTGGGCAGTTGCTGTTTGTCCAGGGCCTGGAATACGCCGGCCTGGATCAGCGGCGGTACCAGCGACGCATTGAGCATGACCAGGTCGTAGCCGGAGCGCCCGGTGAGCAGTTTGGTCTGGACCGTTTCATAGCCATCGAAGGTGTCGTAAACGACTTTGATACCGGTGGCCTTTTCGAAGTCGGCCAAGGTGGTTTCACCGATGTAGTCAGTCCAGTTGTACAGCCTGAGCGTGTTGCTGCTGTCCCCCTCTGCCGCTGCCTGCACCAGTGCCGTCGAGGACACCAGCAACAGACCGCCAATCACCTTCAGTGCCTTGCGCATAGCAACTCCATCGTGTGACTGCTCCGGATTGAGCCGATGGGGTCACTATGGGAGGTCTGGCTGGCTGCAGACATACCCCGAATGTGTGGGTGGTCGTTTTTGGGAAGGTCGCAGATGTGTCACTCGTTGATCAGCGTCAGCGTGCCGATATCCAGCAGGCTGAAAAAACCGCTGCTCCAGCCACCGGTATCCAGGTGCCACACGTTGCCCAATACCTTGTGCGTGAGCACCGGGGTGTGCCCGACCAGCAGCGCACGCAGCCCTTGTATGGGTTCGCTATTGGCGCTCTTCAGGCGCCGGCGCGACCATTGGCAGACCTCGCGCACGGCAGGGTCGTCCCGAGTCTGCAGGCAGGCGCGCAGCTCAGCCCAGTCGGCGAACGGACTGTCTGCATGCAGCATGCCGACCAACCCGCAGGCAGTCTGTACTTCGAGCGCGACCGGCAGGCGTTCGAACTGCTCGACGAAGCGCGCCTGCTCAGCCTTGGGCAAGTCGAGAAACCAGCCCCCGCCCGCCGCACGGTACATGTCCAGATCAACACGGCCACCGCGATAGTGGCTGATGGCCAATGCTTCGTGATTGCCCTGCACCGCATGAAACCAGGGATGCGCCAGCCAGTTCAGGGCCTCTTCGCTGGTCGGGCCGCGGTCGACCAGGTCACCGACACTGAACAGCCGATCGACCTCGGGATCGAATGCCGCCTGCTCGAGCGCGGCCTGCAGGCGTTGGAAGTGCCCGTGGATATCGCCGACCGCCAAGTCCCGCCCTTTGTCGTTGGCAGCTAGCTGCCGAAAACGCGCCATTACATCATTCCTCTGCTGTGTCGCCGGCACCAGGCGTAGAATGGCGAGACAACGAGCCCGTCGCGGAGGTGCATCATGCGCTCTACCCTAGCCTGCGCTGCACTGCTGGCGCTGGCATACGACAGCATGGCACAAGGCATCCCGCCCGCGCAGGTCCAGGTCAGCTTCGATCACCCGGAAAAATTCCGCGATGCCAGCCTGAACAGCCCCGGCTATGAGCGCGGCGCCGACCCAGAAGTGATGAAGGCTCTCACCCGGCACCTGGAAAAACTTGGCCAGCGCTACCTTCAGCCCGGCCAGCGAGTACACATCGACATCCGCGACATCGATCTGGCCGGCCGCTACGAACCCTGGAACAGTCAGGCCTATAACGTACGCTTCATGCGCGAAATCACCTGGCCGACCATCGACCTCAGCTACACCCTCGTTCAACCCGGCCAGCCCGAGCGCAAGGCCGAGGAACGCGTCAGCGACAAGATGTACCTGAGCCGCCCAGGCCGCGTAGGCAGCAGCGATCGCCTGTATGCCGAGAAGGCCATGCTCGATGACTGGTTCCGCCAGCGCTTCGCTGCACGGCCGGCGTCCTGAGTTTTGCTGGTTAGTTGCGAGCGGCTGAGGGTATCCTCTCCCTTTGTATCACCCAAGGAAGGATCCCCGTGAAGTACCTGCTGCTGGCATTCGCCAGCTATGCCTCCTGCTACTACCTGGTTGGTTTGCTGATTCGCGGCAGGCTGGCAGACATCGCCGAAGGGTTGCGCCATCGCCCGGATGCGCCGACACCCGGCCAGTACCTGCGTGAGGTCGAACGCCATGCCCGACGGGCGCAGCGGCACTACAGCCTGTTCGCAGGCTCGGTGCTCGCGCTGGTGCTGTGCGCGTTGGCGTGGTGGTTGAGCTGAGCGCTCAGAACAGCGACAGGCTCTGCCTGCCCTCAAGCGCCAGCAGGTACTGCTTGGCAGGCAACCCGCCGGCAAAGCCTGTAAGGCCGCCCGAGGCACCGATCACCCGATGGCAGGGTGCGATGATCGAGATCGGGTTGCGGCCATTGGCTGCCCCTACCGCGCGTACCGCCGCGGGGTTGCCGATCTGTCGGGCGATATCGCTGTAGCTGCGGGTCTGGCCGAAAGGAATGGTCAGCAGCGCCGCCCAGACCTGGCGCTGGAATTCAGTGCCATCGAAGTCCAGGGGCAACTCGAAGCGCTGGCGTTGACCGGCAAAATACTCACCCAACTGATGGGCAGTTTCCCGCAGCACTGGCGCCTGGTCATCACGGTGCAGTTCGCCAAGGCGCACCCGGTTGGCACGCTCCTCTTCCCACAGCACGGCGGCCAGGCATTCGCCACGGGCGACCAGTGTCAGGGTGCCAACTGGCGATGGCATGAGAGTGAAGGCGCTGGACATGGCAACTCCTGATACAGGCTGACGACCCCGGCACTCTACCTATCGCCCGATGGCGCTGCATCCGCTTTCTTCACGTGTAATGCTCACGCCACGGCCGTCGCTCGGGCCGCGAGGGCACGGGCCTGCTGCAGGTCGATCCTGGGGATCAACGCCGGGGGGATGCGTGAGCGGGCCGAGAGGTTATGAACGCGGAAACGCTCGCCCATCACCTGGTGCGCCATCAGGCTCAGTGACGGCAGGATACGACTGTCCCAGTGCTGGTCGAGGCCGCAGGGCGAGCGCTTGCCACCGGACGTCTCGTAAAAGCGCCCTGCCGACTGGTCCAGATCCACGCCGACCAGTAGCACATCGTCGAAACCCAGGTGGTAAGCCAGTTGCAGGGCTACAAAAGCCACGGTCCGGGCATCGAAGAAACCGTATGAGAGGTTCCTGCTGAAACCGATCGAACGCGCCCGCTTGCTCCACAGCGTGCGGTTGCGGGCATAGCGGCCATCCCCGAGCCCCAGCCATTCACTGAACGTTGGGTCCAGGGCCTTGAGCAGCGGGTAGCGCTCGGTGTCCTCAGGCAGGTCGAACAGGTCGAACTGCTCCGGCCACAGTGCCAATCGGGGGCTGCAGTGCAACGCCATGGCAAAAAGCTCGGGTTGCTGGTTGCAGAAGTCCTTGTCGGTGCAAATGTAGAAGAATGGGCGCACATCCGTGCCCACCAGCATCGAAATCGAGCCATTCATGGCGATGATCGGGACGCTGGCAAAATCTTCGAGCGGGAAATCTTTCGCTGACGCGCCTGACGCCAGGATCACCACAGGGCCTTTCTGGGTATTGCGACACGCCTCAAAGCTGGAGAACGCCCCGCGTGCAGCCTCAGGCTGCGACGGAAGTTGGTTCATGGGTCTGGCCAATGGTGTAGGTCAATTCAGGATACAGTTGTTCACAATTCTTAAATGGTTTTTTACAAAACCCTTACATAGACACGACGGGATAGCATTTTGCCTTCGAGCGATGCTGCGTCGCGGGGCGGCAGGTACAGCGATATGTCTCCCTGGCAACTGTCTGCTCAGAAACACCTAGCCAACAGCTGATTGCCCAAGGGGCGACACCTCGTTCGATAAAATCCACCAAACTACTGATTTTATTGAGATAAATTCGCTGGCACGGTTTCTGCTCCAGTGATCTGTGTACACGCACAGTATCCCGAGGAACCCATGTCCACGCCTGCCGTTTCTGCCTCCTACGACATCCGCCAGCCGGATGCCCATGTCATCCGCGACGATGCAGAAGCCATCGCCGTTGCCCATCAAGTCGCCGCGCTGCTGCGTGAAGGCGCCGCCGAGCGTGACCGGCGCCGAGAAGTCCCGGCTGATGTGGTCGATGCCTATTCCAACAGCGGTCTGTGGGGCATCACTGTGCCTCGTGCCTATGGTGGTGCCGAAGTATCCTTCGCCACCCTGGCGCGGGTGATCGCCATCGTCTCGGCTGCCGACCCGTCGCTTGGACAGATTCCGCAAAACCACTACTGCCTGCTCGAAGACATTCGCGTGCAAGGCACCGAAGAGCAGCGCCGCTTCTTCTTCGACCTGGTGCTAAAAGGCCATCGCTTTGCCAACGCACTGTCTGAAACCGGTGGCAAGACCGTCCAGGACATCCGTACCCGCCTGGTCGCCGAAGCTGACGGCTACCGTATCGACGGCCGCAAGGGCTACTGCACCGGCTCGCTCTATGCCCATTGGATCGGCGTACTGGCCCTGGACGAACAGGACCGCGCACAACTGGCCTTTGTGCCACGTGGCACTCCTGGGTTGGTGGTCGTCGACGACTGGAACAGCATGGGCCAGCGCACCACCTCCAGTGGCACCGTGCTGCTAGACGGATTGCACGTGCCCGCATTCAACCTGTTCCCCAGCTACCGCTCCTACGAGCACCCTACCCTCGCCGGCCCCTTCGCCCAGCTGACCACTGCGGCAATTGACGCCGGCATCGGCCGCGCGGCGCTGGACGACACCATCGCCTTTGTTCGCGAACATGCCCGTCCGTGGATCGATGCCGGTGTCGAAAAAGCCAGTGAGGATCCGCTCACCATCATCCAGATCGGCTCCCTGGAGATCCGCCAGGAAGCCGCCGAGGCCCTGCTCGAGCGTGCCGGCAAGGTGCTGGATACCGCCAAGCCCGCGCCGAACGACGGCAACGTCGCCGCCGCTTCGGTGGCGGTGGCCAAGGCCAAGGTGCTGACTACCGAGGTGTCGATTGAGGCCAGCAACCGCCTGTTCGAACTGGGCGGGACCCGCTCCTCGCTGCTGCAGCACAACTTCGACCGGCACTGGCGCAATGCCCGCGTGCATACCCTGCACGACCCCGTGCGCTGGAAATATCACCTGGTCGGTAACTGGGCCCTGAACGGTGTCCGCCCCACCCGCCACGACTGGAACTGAGGCTGCGCCATGACCAAGCAGATCCGTCTCAATGCCTTTGCCATGAACACGGTCGGGCACCTGTCGCCTGGGCTGTGGCGCCATCCGCGCGACCAGGCGACGCGCTACACCGATATCCATTACTGGATCGAACTGGCCCAGACCCTCGAGCGGGGCTGTATCGACGGCCTGTTCCTCGCCGATGTGCTGGGTGTCTATGACGTCTACGCCGGCAATGCCGATGAAGCGCTGCGCAGCGGTGCCCAGGTGCCGCTGAACGACCCGCTGCAATTGGTACCGGCAATGGCCGCAGCCACCCGGCATCTGGGGTTTGGCGTGACCGCCTCGGTGTCGTTCGAACACCCCTTTCCTTTCGCCCGGCGCATGAGCACCCTCGATCACCTGACCCAGGGCCGTGCCGGCTGGAACATCGTCACTTCCTACCTGTCCAGCGGGGCACGCAACCTCGGCCAGCCCGAACAGATGAGCCACGACCAGCGCTACGCCCTGGCCGAGGAATACCTGCAGGTCTGCTACAAGCTGTGGGAAACCAGTTGGGAGGAGGATGCCGTGCGCGCCGACCGTGCCAGCGGTGTCTACACCGACCCGGCCAAGGTCCACGGCATCGACCATGACGGCACGTACTTCAAGGTTCCAGGCTTTCACCTCAGCGCCCCGTCACCACAGCGCACACCGGTGCTCTACCAGGCCGGTGCATCCAGCCGGGGGCGGGCCTTTGCCGCAGCCAACGCCGAATGCGTGTTTGTTGCAGCACCGAGCAAGACCGTGCTGAAGAAGCAGGTTGCCGATCTGCGTGCCGCAGCGGTCGCTGCCGGGCGCAAGGGCTCCGATATCCTGATCCTTGAACAGCTCACGGTGATCGTCGCCGAAACCGACGAGGCCGCGCAGGCCCGTCTGCGCGAGTACCGTGAGTACGCCAGTGCCAGTGGTTCGCTCTCGCTGATGTCGGGTTGGACAGGCATCGACTTTGCCGCCTACAGCCCCGACCAGATCCTGCGCGAGGTGCCCAGCGAAGCCATCCAGTCGGTAGTCGAGGGCTTCACCCGCGCCGACCCGACACGGACCTGGACCGTTGCCGAGATCGCCGAATATTGCTGCCTGGGCGGCGACGGCCCGCTGTTGGTCGGGTCGCCCACGACCGTCGCCGACCAGTTGCAGGCCTGGGTCGAAGACACTGACGTGGACGGCTTCAACCTGTCCAGCGTGGTCGTACCGGAAACCTTCGTTGCCGTGGTCGATCTGTTGGTCCCCGAACTGCAGGCGCGCGGCCTGTTCAAGCGCGAGTATGCCGAAGGCAGCCTGCGCAACAAGCTGTTCGGCCAGGGTGATCGCCTGCGTGCGCCCCATCCGGTGGCTGCGCTGCGCCAGGAGCGTGGGCGATGAAGGCGCTGTTGGCCAATCTGGACTGGGGTGAAATTGGCCTCGCTTGCCTCGAGACCCTGAGCATGCTCGGCGCGGCGCTGGGCTTTACCGTAGCGTTGGGGCTGCCGTTGGGTGTGCTGCTGTTTCTCACCGGGCAACGCCAGAAGCTGGCCAAGGCGCTGAACTCCCCTGAAGTGCGTCAATTCATCCTGACCCGCTACAAAGGGCAGATCGCACCTGGCTTCTGACAGCGCAATGTGGGTGCAGGGCATGCCGCCTTCTCTGCACCCCGTCCAACCGCCCCTTATTGAAGGGAAACAAGCTGGGCGCGCTGCGCGGGATCAAGGTCATTGATCGAGACGATCCGAAGCGCGCCCTGCGCCGCCTCCGCCACCGGCTGCCCCAGATCAGCCGAGACCCCGTCCGGCAACTTGTACATCGCACCGGTCAGCGGATCGACGATCAGCATGCCGATAGCACCGCCAAACAAGATGTTCGCCCAGTACCAACCGTCCACACTCGAGTCGAGTTCGACCTGTCGATCTGGGTATCCCTCTTTCATGAAACGCAACGTGTAGGTTTGGCCACGAAAATAACCCTCCCCCGACATCAGCGTCACCACCGCAGGCGTGCTGCCGCGATGAACGACCATCCCTGATTTGTTGATCACCTCGAAATTCGCACCCGCCGGGCTGCTCGTGACACTCACCGGATACTTGGAGTCACTGATGATACTGGCGCAACCCTGCAGCGCCAGGAGCGCCAGAAGCACCCCCATGGTTCTGGTTTTTTGAAAGCACACGGAATCGTTCCTCTAGACGCTGATCGACATTGACCAAGAAGGGATTCTCTAGGTGCGCTTTAGCGATGCATGTCATCTAAATAGCCATTGGCAGTAGGTGCTTTCCCAAAACGGGCTTCCTGCCCGTTGTAGGTATTTTTTTGACACCCCCTTCACGACATTTTCACGTCGCGGCTGGCACAGTTGCTCCACATCCGTGAAATACTTCGCCCGCCCTCCCCAGCGGGCTTTTCTTTGCCTGCAGCATCCCTGGCGGTTATCACCACGCTCGCTTTTGATAGAAACGGGCAAGGTTTCAAGTGCCCCCGGCATAGGGACGATCAGCCAATCCACCTAGCATGCTCGCGTACTCCCTACCCAGGATCGCGATCATGAGCGACAGCAAGACTCTCTTCATTACCGGCGTCAGCAGTGGTTTCGGCAGTGCCCTGGCCCAGGCGGCGCTCGCTGCCCGACATCGCGTCATCGGCACCGTACGCAACGACAGCGCGTTGACAGCGTTTCAGGCCCTGAACAGCGAACGCGCCCACGGGGTGATCCTCGATGTCACCGACTTCGCCCGCATAGACGCTGTGGTTGCACAGGTGCAGGCGCTTCACGGCCCCGTCGATGTGCTGGTGAACAACGCCGGCTACGGCCATGAAGGGATTTTCGAGGAATCCCCGCTGGAAGACATGCGCCGGCAGTTCGAGGTCAATGTGTTCGGCGCCGTTGCCGTCACCAAGGCATTCGTCCCCTACTTTCGCCAGCGCCGGGCCGGCCACATCATCAACATCACCTCCATGGGCGGCACCCTCACGATGCCGGGCATTGCCTACTACTGCTCGAGCAAGTTCGCACTGGAGGGCATTTCCGATACCCTGAGCCAGGAACTGCGCCCGTTCGGCATCGCCGTTACTGCGGTGGCGCCGGGTTCGTTCCGTACCGACTGGGCAGGTCGTTCCATGCAGCGTTCGCCACGCAGCATCGCCGACTACGACCAGCGCTTCGACCCCATCCGCAAGGCACGCCAGGACAAAAGCGGCAAGCAGCTGGGCGACCCGCGCAAGGCAGCCCAGGCGATCCTGCAGGTCATCGCCAGCCCCAGTCCGCCCGACCACCTGCTACTGGGCAGTGACGCACTGGGCCTGGTGCGCGACAAGCTGCAGCGCATGAGCCAGGAGATCGATCAATGGCAAGACCTGACCTGCTCGACCGATGGTTGAGCGCCAGGCAGAGGACCGGGCAGTGACACAGACCGATACCTGCTGTGCGCGCATGGTGCAGTTGCTCACGCAGCTCGCACCGATGGAAGGCTATAACCTCAGCGCGCTGCAAGACGTGCGCTTCCTGCGCTCGAACCGGCCGTTGAGCCATGTGCCGGTGCTTTACGAGCCCGGCATCGTTATCCTCTGCCAAGGCTGCAAGCGCGGCTACCTGGGTGACGAGGTGTATGTGTACGACGCTCGGCACTACCTGGTGGTGTCGGTTCCTGTGCCCTTCACCATGGAAACCGATGCCAGCGAAGACGAGCCGATGCTGGCCATCTACATACGCCTGGACCTGCAACTGGCCAGCGAGCTGACCTTGCAGGTGGACGAACTGCTGGGCAGCAGCAGCGAACCGCCGCGGGGCATGTACGCCTCGCCCATGGACGATGCGCTGCAGACCACGACACTGCGCTTTCTTGAAGCCATGACCATCGCGAGCGACGCACAGATCCTCGGCCCGGCGCTGGTGCGTGAAATCTACTACCGCATCCTCTCTGGCGCCCAGGGCGGCTCGCTGCGTGCAGCCTTGAGTCGGCACGGCCATTTCGCCAAGGTGACCCGCGCCCTGCGCACCATTCACAGCCGCTACCGGGAGCATCTGGACGTCGAGTCGCTGGCCCGCGAGGCCAGCATGAGCGTGCCCAGTTTCCATCGACACTTTCGCAGCGTGACCAACACCTCGCCCATGCAGTACCTGAAGTCGGCCCGTCTGCACCAGGCCCGGCTGCTGATGCTGCACGACGCCTTGAGCGCATCGGCAGCCGCCTTCAGCGTCGGCTATGAGAGCCCCTCGCAGTTCAGCCGCGAGTTCAAGCGTTTCTTCGGGCGTACGCCACAAGCCGAAATCGACTGGATGAAGGCGACCTACGCACTGCCCGCCCCCTCTGGCTCAGCCCTCTACGTTTCCTCCCATTGAGCAAGGCGCTACCATCGGCCAATCCCTGCCCCGCCATTCGGAGAACACCATGCCGCTGAGCCCCCTGTTGCGTTGCCATGACCTGCAGAAAACGCGGGAGCATTACCGCGATACCTTGGGTTTCGAAGTTGCTGATTCGCAGCAAACGACGCTGACCGTGCACCTCGACGACAACCGGATCGTGTTCACCGAGCAAGACCTGTGGGGCCATTCACCGCAATGCACGGGCACGTTCTATTTCGTGATCGCCGATGTCGATGGGTATTTCGAACGCGTGCGCGATAAAGCCGAGATCGCATGGCCACTTCAGAACATGCCCTACGGCTCGCGAGAGTTCGGCGTGCGTGACTGCAATGGCTACTTCCTGGCGTTCACCCAGGCGCGCTGAGGTCTGGACGGCCTCTTGCCTCTTCTGATCGGGAGGCCTGCCGACCGTTGTCAATCAACTACACATGAAACAACGCACTGCAACCAATAATGATGGCCAGACCGCACTTCCGTTCGCAGCCCTGTTCGGCCGCCTCGACATCCAGGCCGAACGGGTAAAACGCGGCGCCGACCCGCTGCACAGGGACGTCAGGGCCAATACGGCGATGATGATCAGCCAATCCCAGGGTAACGATGCGACGGTTGCAGCTTTGAGGGCAATCGCAGGTCATTGGAGGCTAAAGATTTCTTACCAGGCGGCGATATAGCTGGCGATATACCACCATAAAGGATGATGCCGTGAAGGTTCGCAACGCCGCTGCCGGAGCATGCGCTCTACTGGCGCTGGCCGGATGCTCGGAAAGCCAGCTCGACTACCGAAACGCCGAGGTCAACAACGGCCTGATCTACGCAGGCTCGGAAAACAAGCCCTTCACCGGGCTGGTCACCAACGTTCCGGAAAACTTCATGCGGGCCAACAATGGCTACATGGACACGCTGTTCAACCTCAACCAGACCCTCAAGAGCCTGAGGTCCGACCGCAACATGTACATGGGCCGCAACTTCGTGTGCGATGCCCAGGTCGAAAAAGGCTTCATCTCCGGTGATGTCTCCTGCTACCAGCCCAAGTCGCGGACACTGCGCTACACCGCGCAGTACAAGGACGGCAACATGGACGGCGCCCTGCAGATCTACGCCATCGATGGCCAGACCCGCCTGGCGAAGGCGGCGTTCAGCCAGGACCTGATCGATGGCAAGGTCGAGTTCTGGAGCCCGAATACCGGCAAGCTGGTCTACCTGCGCACGGCCCGCAACGGCAAGTCCGACGGGGTGCAGGAGAACTACGACGAGAACAGCGGCCAGACGACCTACAAGGCCAAGGCCAGCAACGGCCAGCTGATCGGGACTGTCGAGCGATTTTCCGCGCAGGGCAAACGCGTTTCAGAGGTTCCCTACGACAACGGCACACCCCATGGCGTTGCCCATGAATGGGACGCCAACACTGGCAACATGACCAAGCTGATCACCTTCGATCACGGGGTCTGGACCGGTGAATACCAGGAGTGGGCGGCGGACGGATCGCTGACTGCCCATCGGGTCTACGCCCGCAACGTGATGATGGAAGACAAGCTGGCGCCCGCCCAGGACGCAATCGCCGATACCGACGTCGACAAATGCGTTGCCGGACTGGTCGAAGCGTTTCGTGCTGAAAACGGCGAGGAAGCATTGATCCGGCATGACCAGATCGCCGAATGGGAGTCGGACTGCGGCAAGGCGCCCTGGATGGAGTGATCGTCACTGCAGGCGCCCTCTCGCAGGTTCCGGGATGGCGCCCCGCCCTCCTCGCACGGGCAGGCTATTTGTCCGGCGTGCTGCAAAGTGGCTGTGGATCAATCAACCAGGTGATACAATCCGCGCCCTCGAATCAGCGCATGAAGCGCTGAGCCTCTGTGAACATCGCCACGCGAGCCTGATAGCGGGATCGCTGCCACCGGCCCCGGCACCAGCATGTCGCCCGCTACACAACTCGAATGGACTGCCGCTCCCCCTTGGCCTCGGGTGAGCGGGAAAAGCTGCCGCCTCGCGTCATGCCACTGCGCAAAGATTCAGGCATGACGAAAAGGCCATACATACACCTCTGGAACTCCCGCAGGACAAGTACTTGATTTCTACAGCCAATATCACGATGCAGTTCGGCTCCAAGCCGCTCTTCGAGAACGTCTCGGTCAAATTCAACAACGGCAACCGCTATGGCCTGATCGGGGCCAACGGCTGCGGCAAGTCGACCTTCATGAAAATCCTCGGCGGCGACCTGGAGCCGTCCGCCGGCCAGGTGATGCTCGAGCCCAACACCCGCCTGGGCAAGCTGCGTCAGGACCAGTTCGCCTACGAGCAGTTCAGCGTCATCGACACGGTGATCATGGGCCACGGCCAACTGTGGAAGGTCAAAGCCGAGCGCGACCGCATCTACTCGCTGCCGGAAATGACCGAGGAAGACGGCATGGCCGTCGCCGAGCTTGAAACCGAATTCGCCGAGATGGACGGCTACACCGCCGAATCGCGCGCCGGCGAGCTGCTGCTGGGCCTGGGCATTCCGCTGGAGCAGCACTTCGGGCCGATGAGCGAAGTAGCGCCGGGTTGGAAGCTGCGTGTGCTGCTGGCGCAGGCACTGTTCTCCGATCCGGACGTGCTGCTGCTGGACGAACCGACCAACCACCTGGACATCAACACCATTCGCTGGCTGGAGAACATTCTCACGGCGCGTAACAGCACCATGGTGATCATTTCCCACGACCGTCACTTCCTCAACAGCGTCTGCACCCACATGGCCGACCTGGACTATGGTGAGCTGCGCCTGTTCCCGGGCAACTATGACGAGTACATGACCGCCGCCACCCAGGCGCGCGAGCAGCTGCTGTCGGACAACGCCAAGAAGAAAGCCCAGATCGCCGAACTGCAGACCTTCGTCAGCCGCTTCTCGGCCAACGCCTCCAAGGCCAAGCAAGCCACCTCGCGTGCCAAGCAGATCGACAAGATCCAGCTGGCCGAGGTCAAGCCCTCGAGCCGGGTCAGCCCGTTCATCCGCTTCGAACAGACCAAGAAGCTGCACCGCCAGGCCGTGGTCGTGGAAAAGATGGCCAAGGCCTTCGACGACAAGGTGCTGTTCAAGAACTTCGACATCACCATCGAAGCGGGCGAGCGCGTAGCGATCATCGGCCCCAACGGCATCGGCAAGACTACCTTGCTGCGCACGCTGGTTGGCGAAATGCAGCCCGATGCTGGCTCGGTCAAGTGGACCGACAGCGCCGAGGTGGGCTACTACGCCCAGGACCACGCCCATGATTTCGAAGACGATGTCACGCTGTTCGACTGGATGGGCCAGTGGACCAGCGGCGAACAGGTGATTCGTGGCACCCTGGGGCGCATGCTGTTCTCCAACGACGAGATCCTCAAGTCGGTGAAGGTCATCTCCGGCGGTGAACAGGGCCGCATGCTGTTCGGCAAGCTGACCCTGCAAAAGCCCAACGTGCTGGTGATGGACGAACCGACCAACCACCTGGACATGGAGTCGATCGAAGCACTGAACCTGGCGCTGGAGAACTACCCGGGCACGCTGCTGTTCGTCAGCCACGACCGTGAGTTCGTCTCGTCGCTGGCCACGCGGATCATCGAGCTGTCGGCCGATGGCGTGGTCGACTTCAGCGGCACCTATGACGACTACCTGCGTAGCCAGGGTGTCGTGGTCTAAGCCAGACCGCCTTCATCGACACTGCGCCGCCTTTTTCGCGGGCAAGCCTGCTATCACCCCGGTGGTAGCGGGCTTGCCCGCGAATGCGTTGGGCGTGCCGCAAAGCGCTTGAACCCCCGCAATACATGGCCTTCGCGATAGCCACCGGCCACTACCCGGCGAATTGGACAACCTCGCCATCCCCTGCTTGTATCTACCCTCTACGTTCTACACGCAGACGTGAATCGCACAACTTCGTACAGGGAATAGGACGAGGACGCGACGATGGCTCACACCGTCATGATGGTATTCGGCACCCGCCCCGAAGCAATCAAGATGGCACCCCTGGCATGGGTGCTGCGCGAATGGCCGGAGATCGACCTGCACATCTGCTCCACCGGTCAACACCGGGAAATGCTCGAGCAAGTGCTGACCGCCTTCGGTCTGTCGGTCGATCAGGACCTGAAGGTAATGACCCAGAACCAGACCCTCAATGGTCTGTCACGTGACCTGCTGGGCAGCCTCGACAACGCCTACGAACAGGTCCAGCCTGAGATCGTGCTGGTGCATGGCGATACCACCACCAGTTTCATCGCCGGCCTGGCCGCGTTCCATCGCCGTATCCCCATCGGTCATGTCGAAGCCGGCCTGCGCACCGGCAACCTTCAGCAACCCTGGCCAGAAGAAGCCAACCGGCGCCTGACCGGCGTGCTCGCCGACCTGCATAGCGCATGATCCTCATCACCGGCCATCGCAGGGAAAACTTCGGCGCCGGCTTCGAGCGTATCTGCCTGGCACTCGCCGAACTGGCCCTGCGCTATCCGGACGTACAGTTCGTCTACCCGGTACACCTCAACCCGCAGGTGCAGAAATCGGTATACGGCGTGTTGTCCGGGCGGGACAACATTCACCTGGTCGCACCGCAGGACTACCAGCACTTCGTCTGGTTGATGGCCCGCGCACACCTGATCCTCACCGACTCAGGAGGGGTGCAGGAAGAAGCCCCGGCGCTCGGCAAGCCCGTGCTGGTACTGCGCAAGGTGACCGAGCGACCGTCGGTGCTCGAAGGCGGTACGGTCAAGCTGGTCGGCACCCAGACCGAACGTATCCTAGCCTGCCGGCAGGCGGATCCTGAACTGCGCGCCCCCCAGCGAAGACTGCGCAACCGTCAAGGTTCCACCCTGCCCCTCGATGGCCCTGCGGCTGATCGCCAACCCCAGCCCAAAGCCCCCGGTGCTGCGGTCCCGACTGCGATCCAGGCGATAGAATGGCTGGAAGATTCGCTCACGCTCCTCAGGCGGTATGCCAATCCCGTCATCCTCGACCGTCAGCAGGCAAGCCCCGTCCGCTTCCAGCTTCAATCGCAGCAGCAAGCTCTCGTCGCAGTAGCGCATGGCATTGCGCACCAGGTTCTGTACCGCCCGCGCGGTCAGTCGAGGATCGAGCACGAAACGTGGCAGCTTGTCGTCGGCACGCACCTCCCATCTGATCCCGCGACCATCGAGTTCTTCGGCAAAGCTGCCCAGCACACTGTCGACCAGCTCCAGCAACGACACCTCGACCCGCTCGCGGACCTGGTCGGCGTTCTCCAGACGGCTGTACGACAGCAGCTCAAGCACCAGCTCGTCCAGCTCACGCACATGCCCCACCAGCTCCAGCAAGCGCTTGCGGCTGGCCGGCGGCACTTCGTCGAACAGCAGCACCAGGCCGAAATCCAGGCGGGTCAACGGTGTGCGCAGCTCATGCGAGACCGCGTTGAGCAGCTCACGTTGCTGGTTGACCTGGCGCTCCAGGTCTCCGGCCATGGTGTCGAACACCCCGGCCAGCTCGCCGATGTTCGAGCGCGGCGAGATCTGCGTACGCTCCGCCATCTCCCCGCGCCCCAGGCGCCGCGCGGTTTCCTTGAGCCGTTCCAGGTCGCGCCAGTGCGGCCAGACCCACAGCAGCAAGCAACCCAGCATGGCGGCACCGATCAGTACCGTGACGCCCCACGACAACACGTTGATGTCCAGCGGATCCGGCGGCGAGTGCAGGCGCACCAGCCAGTCCTTGTCCAGCGGCGCCAGCACGGTTTCGTAATAACCCCAGTCGGCGATGCGCACCGCATACAGCCCGTGCTCCAGCCGCGCACGCTCCTGCGGCGCAAGGTCGGCGGCGTCCATGCGCAGCAGTTGCACCTGCAAGGGCGCGAAGGCCGCGGCCAGGTCCTGCTCCACCGATGGCCATTGCTCACGCGGCGCCTGGTGAAACTGACGGACGATCAAAGATTGCACGCCCTTGGCCTGGTCAAGGTTGTAGGCCATGAAGCGTTCGTGAAACGCACCGACGATAGCGTCGGGAATCAGCAGCAAGGCACCGGCATAGGCGACGATGATCACCAGGTACAGGCGCACCAGGATCTTGAGCATGGCGCGTCAGTACTCCCACTCGACCCGGCTGAACAGATACCCCTTGCCCCACACAGTCTTGATCTTGCGGGCTTCGCCGGCGTTGTCGTCAAACTTGCGCCGCAGCTTGGAGATGGCTACGTCTACTGAACGGTCTGTACCGTTGAACTCGATGCCGCGCAATTGCTGGAGGATGCGGTCGCGGCTGAGCACCTCGCCGGCATTGCGGGCCAGCACGACCAGCAGGTTGTATTCGCCACTGGACAGCTCGACCTCGCTGCCGCGCCAATTCACGCTGCGTTCGGCCAGGTTGATGCACAGGCCGCCGACCTGGATCAGCTCGCTGTCCAGGCGCGGTTCATTGACACTGCTGCGGCGCAGCAAGGTGCGTACCCGGGCCAGCAGTACGCGGGGCTCGCAGGGCTTGGTCACGTAGTCATCGGCCCCCATTTCCAGGCCCAACACTTGATCGTGACTGTCGTCACGGGCCGTCAGCATCAGGATCGGCAGGCTTTGCGACTCCTGGCGCAGCAAGCGACACACCTGCAGGCCATCCAGGCCGGGCAGCATCAGGTCGAGCACCACCAGGTCGGGGCGCTGGCGACGAAACTCGTCGAGCACATGATCGCCACGGGCGATGACCCGGACATGGAAATCGTTGCGTTGCAGGTAGCTGGCAATCAGTTCGGACAGCGCGCTGTCGTCTTCGACCAGAAGGATGTTTGGCATGTGGGTCGTCATGAACAGATAGGCTTGAGACCTTACCGCCGGCATTGCCGGACAAGCCCGCGCCTACAGAGGCTGCGACTACCTGTGGAAGCGGGCTTGTCCGGCGATGGGGCCAGTGCAGTCAGTTGCTCGCAGGATATAGAATCCTACGCTCCACACGGCACGAGCCTTACACTTTTTCACACACGGCGTACACAGCTTAACAGCCCATGCGCGAGCGCCTGCCTTAGCATAGCGGCGATCCTATCCGGAAGATCCGTATGTCCATTCCCTTCTCCAAGTGCCCTTGGGCGATTCTCGCCTTGCTCACACTGGCCCTGACCGGCTGCAACGACGCCCCCGAACAGGACGCGCAAGCACCCTCCCCCCAGGTGCGGGTCGAAACCGTGCAGTTGCAGGCCCTGGCCATCAGTACCGAACTCAGCGGGCGTATTCTCGCGCCACGCACCGCCGAAGTCCGCGCCCGGGTTGCCGGCGTGGTGCTCAAGCGGGTGTACCGCGAAGGCAGCGACGTCAAACAGGGCGATGTGCTGTTTCTCATCGACCCGGCGCCGTTCAAGGCCGACCATGACAGCGCCCGCGCCGCGCTGGCCAAGGCCGAAGCTACCTTGTACCAGGCGCGCCTGCAGGAGCAGCGCTATCGCGAACTGGTCGACGACAAGGCCGTGAGCCGTCAGGAATATGACAATGCCCGCGCCGCCTTCCTCCAGGCGGACGCTCAGGTGGCCGAGGCCAGGGCCGCGCTCGAACGCGCGCGGCTCAACCTGGGCTATGCCACGGTCACTGCACCGATCTCCGGACGGATTGGCCGTGCGCTGGTCACCGAAGGGGCGCTGGTCGGACAGAGCGAAACCACCGCGTTGGCCGTCATCCAGCAACTGGACCCGATCCACGCCGACGTGACCCAGTCGACCCGCGACCTCAACGCCCTGCGCCGCGCCATGCGCGCAGGCGAGCTGCAGCAGGTCGGCCAGGACCAGGCCCGCGCCACCCTGATCCAGGACGACGGCAGTGCCTATCCGCTGCCGGGCAAGTTGCTGTTCTCCGATATCAGCGTCGATCCAAGCACCAACCAGATCACCCTGCGCAGCGAATTCCCCAACCCCGATCTCGATCTGTTGCCCGGCAGCTACGTGCGTGTGCGCCTCGAGCAGGCCCTGCAGCCCAAGGGCATCAGCGTGCCGCAGCGGGCGATCCTGCGTGACAGCGCAGGCGTGCCCAAGGTGCTGGTGGTCGATGCCCAACAGCGCATCGAAGAACGCCAGGTGGTGCTGGGCAATGCCCAGGGCGACCGCTGGATCGTCAGCGAAGGCCTGGCCCCCGGCGAACAGGTGGTGGTCGAAGGGCTTCAGCACGTCAAGGCCGGCGACCAGGTCCGGGTCGATACCGGCAAGGCTGCCAACCCCATCGTCCAGCGCAACGGCCAGTGAGGGCCTGATCCATGCCGCAATTCTTCATCGATCGCCCGATCTTCGCCTGGGTGGTCGCGTTGTTCATCCTGCTCGCCGGCGCCCTGGCCATCCCGCAATTGCCCGTGGCCCAGTATCCCAATGTCGCGCCACCGCAGGTCGAGGTGTACGCCGTCTACCCAGGTGCATCGGCGCAGACCATGGACGAAAGCGTGGTCAGCGTGATCGAGCAGGAGCTCAATGGTGCAGACAACCTGCTGTACTTCGAATCCCAGAGCAGTCTGGGCAGCGCGACCATCACCGCCACCTTCGAGCCGGGCACCGTCCCTGACCTGGCCCAGGTCGATGTGCAGAACCGCCTCAAGGTAGTCGAGTCGCGCCTGCCGCGGCCCGTCACCCAGCAGGGCCTGCAAGTGGAGAAGGTCTCCACCGGCTTCCTGCTGCTGGGCACCCTCACCTCCGAGGACGGCAGCTATGACGAGATCGCCCTGAGCGACCTGCTGGCGCGCAACGTGATGAACGAGATCCGCCGCCTCAAAGGCGTCGGCAAGGCACAGCTGTATGGTTCGGAGCGGGCAATGCGCATCTGGATCGACCCGGCGAAGCTGGTCGGCTTCAAGCTCACGCCCCAGGACGTCGCCGACGCCATCGCCGCGCAAAACGCCCAGGTTGCGCCGGGCAGCATCGGTGACCTGCCCGCCCGTGCGACCCAGGAAATCACCGCCAACGTGGTGGTCAAGGGCCAACTGAGCACCCCAGAGGAGTTCGCGGCCATCGTGCTGCGGGCCAACCCGGATGGCTCGGTGGTCACCGTGGGCGATGTGGCGCGGGTCGAGATCGGTGCCCAGGAATACCAGTACGGCACGCGCCTGAACGGCAAGCCCACCAGTGCCTTCAGCGTCAAGCTGTCGCCGGGGGCCAACGCCATGGAGACCGCGACCCTGGTTCGCCAGAAGATGGATGAGCTGGCGCGCTACTTCCCGGCCGGGGTGAAGTACGACATCCCCTACGACACCTCGCCATTCGTCAAGGTCTCGATCCAACAGGTCATCAGCACGCTGTTCGAAGCCATGCTGCTGGTGTTTGCAGTGATGTTCGTGTTCCTGCAGAACATCCGCTACACACTGATCCCCACGCTGGTGGTTCCGGTGGCGCTGATGGGCACCTTCGCGGTGATGCTGGCGTTGGGTTTCTCGGTCAACGTGCTGACCCTGTTCGGTATGGTGCTGGCCATCGGCATCCTGGTGGACGACGCCATCGTGGTGGTGGAGAACGTCGAGCGGATCATGGCCGAGGAAGGCCTCTCGCCGAAGGCGGCTACGCGCAAGGCCATGGGCCAGATCAGCGGTGCGATTGTCGGCATCACGCTGGTGCTGGTGGCGGTATTCCTGCCAATGGCCTTCATGAAAGGCTCGGTGGGCGTGATCTATCAGCAGTTCTCCTTGTCGATGGCGGTGTCGATCCTGTTCTCGGCGTTCCTCGCCCTGAGCCTCACCCCGGCACTGTGCGCCACCCTGCTCAAGCCAGTGGCCAAGGGCGAGCATCACGCACGCAAGGGCTTCTTCGGCTGGTTCAACCGCCGCTTCGAGGGCATGAGCAATGGCTACCAGCGCTGGGTCGCCCACGCCCTGGCACGCAGTGGGCGCTACCTGGTGCTCTACGGGCTGCTGGTGGCGGTGCTGGCCTATGGCTTCAGCCAGTTGCCGAGTGCCTTCCTGCCGACCGAGGACCAGGGCTACACCATCACCGACATCCAGCTCCCGCCGGGCGCCAGCCGGATGCGCACCGAGCAGGTGGCGGCGCAGATCGAGGCGCACAACGCCGCAGAGCCCGGCGTGGGCAACACCACGCTGATTCTCGGCTTCAGCTTCTCAGGCAGTGGGCAGAACGCCGCGCTGGCGTTCACCACGCTGAAGGACTGGTCCGAGCGCGGCGCCGACGACAGTGCGCAATCGATCGCCGACCGCGCCACGATGGCCTTCTCCGAGCTCAAGGATGCCGTGGCCTATGCCGTGCTGCCGCCACCAGTCGACGGATTGGGCGAGTCCACAGGTTTCGAGTTCCGTCTGCAGGATCGCGGCGGCCTGGGTCATGCCGGATTGATGGCAGCCCGTGACGAACTGCTGGCCAACGCACGCACGAGCAAGGTGCTGGCCAACGTGCGCGAGGCATCGTTGGCCGAAAGCCCGCAGGTACAACTGGAAATCGACCGACGCCAGGCCAACGCCCTGGGGGTCTCCTTTGCCGACATCGGCGCCGTGCTCAACACCGCGGTAGGCTCGAACTACGTCAACGACTTCCCCAACCTGGGGCGCATGCAGCGCGTCGTGGTGCAGGCCGAGGGCGACCAGCGCAGCCAGGTCGAGGACCTGTTGAAGATCCACGTGCGCAACAGCAGCGGCAAGATGGTGCCACTGGGGGCGTTCGTCCAGGCCCGCTGGCTCAGCGGCCCGGTGCAACTGACCCGCTACAACGGTTACCCGGCAGTGTCGATTTCCGGGGAACCGGCAAGCGGCTACAGCTCCGGCGAGGCGATGGCGGAAATCCAGCGCCTGGTCGACCGACTGCCAGCCGGCAGCGCACTGGAGTGGACTGGCCTGTCGTTGCAGGAACGTCTCTCGGGTAGCCAGGCGCCCTTGCTGCTGGCCCTGTCGCTGCTGGTGGTGTTCCTGTGCCTGGCAGCGCTCTACGAGAGTTGGTCGATCCCTACTGCGGTGTTGCTGGTGGTGCCGCTGGGTGTGCTTGGTGCCGTGCTCGCGGTAACCCTGCGCGGCATGCCCAACGACGTGTTCTTCAAGGTCGGCCTGATCACCTTGATTGGCTTGTCGGCAAAGAACGCGATCCTGATCATCGAATTCGCCAAGAGCCTGGTGGATCAGGGCGTCGATGCGGCGGATGCGGCGATGCAGGCCGCACGCCTGCGCCTGCGCCCGATCGTCATGACATCGTTGGCGTTCATCCTCGGCGTCGTGCCGCTGGCCATTGCCCGCGGCGCAAGCTCAGCCAGCCAGCAGGCCATCGGCACCGGGGTGATCGGCGGGATGCTCAGCGCGACGCTGGCGGTGGTGTTCGTACCGGTGTTCTTCGTGGTGGTGATGCGGTTGGCCTGCCGCAGGCGCAAGCAAGCCTCCCGTGACAGTGTCGAAGCTGTCGACTGATCTCAGGAGCTGCCTCTAGTAGGTAGCTCTACAGCCGCTCGAACAGTTAAACTGTTTGAATTTTCGCGCTTCCCCACCTATTTAGACGATGAGGCTGGAAGTCCCTGAACTCAGTGGAGTCCCCCTGTGAAGCTCTCCTACCTAACGCTGCGCGACTACCGCTGCTTCGAATCCCTCACGATCGACTTCCACCCTCAGGTCACCGTGCTGGTCGCCCCCAATGGCGCGGGCAAGACTTCGGTACTCGATGCTATCGCGGTAGCCTACGGCCCATTCGTTGGCGCATTCGATGAAGCGGTGGGAGCGCACTTCGAGCCGAGTGACATTCGTCGCTCGAGAACGCGTAAAACGGCCTCCAATGAAATGGAGTTCGCCGCTCGCGGCGTCAGAATGGAAGCGCATGGGAATATCCCTGAAAGCATCGCAGACCAGTTGGACCCTGGCTCGGAAAGCGTTTGGCGTAGGAAACTGACCAGTCCGATCAAGGCCAAGACCACGATCAAGGACGCGAGGGAATTGATCGATTACGGCAAACGCCTTCAAGAAGCAGTCCGAACACCAGGCAACGATATTCTGCTGCCACTGATCGCCTACTATGGGACCGGTCGCCTATGGCAGCAGAAGAACAAAAAACCCGTCCCCAAGCCCATTCAGCGCACGTCACGCACTGTGGGCTATACCGATTGCCTGGACCCCGCCTCCAGCTACAAGTCCTTCGTGGACTGGTTCCGCTATTGGAGCGTGAGCGCCAAGGAACATATGTATGAAGCGCTGGCTAGCGGCAAGAAACCCGATAACTCCGAGTTCGCTCATTACATTGCGTCAGTCGCCAGCGCAGTCGATACCTGCCTCGCCCCCGCTGGCTGGTCCGGAATTCAGTACTCGCTGGCGATGCAGGCACTTGTTTGCGATCACCCTGAATTCGGTCAGCTTCCTGTGGAAATGCTCAGCGACGGTATCCGTAACATGATTGGCATGGTTGCGGACATCGCCTTCCGTGCAACCAAACTCAACGGTCAACTGGGCGCGCTGGCAGCTCAACAAACCCCTGGCATCGTACTGATCGACGAGGTGGACATGCATCTTCACCCCGAATGGCAGCAGGCAGTCATCCCTTCGTTAAAGAAGGCCTTCCCAGCGCTCCAATTCATCGTCACCACCCACAGCCCGCAGGTCCTGAGCACCGTCGATCGTGAGTCGGTGCGCATCCTGCGCACCGATCAGGATCCCGAGTCGGGCGATATGCGCACCCATGTCAGCACACCTCAATGGCAGACCCTCGGGGTAGCCAGTACCGATCTGCTCGCCCGCATTATGGATGTCAATCCAGTCCCTGATGTCCCAGAGGCCGGGTGGGTGAATCAGTACCAGGCTCTGATACAGCAGAATCTTCATGAACAAGCAGAAGGGCGACGGCTGAGAAACCAGCTTGAACATCACTTCGGCTTGGACCATCCCCTGATACGCGAATGCGACCGCATCATTCGCCTGCAACGTATCAAGCAAAAGCTGCCCCGCGGCCAAAATACTGGGGATCTTTGAGATGCGGTACCTAGTTCGTGACCCGCTCGCACCGCTTGGATTGCACCGCTATCGACATGGTCGAGATACATGGTCAGCGGATTCACCCAACGCTAGAGAGCGCGAGAATATCTGGGTAAAACTCGATGCAATGCAGGGCACGCGTTGCGCTTACTGCGAAGCCTCTATCGCGTCCTTGGATCGACACATCGAGCATTTCCAGCAACGTAACCGCCACCCCCAAGGTACCTTTGACTGGCACAACCTCTTCGGCTCTTGCAACCGGCGCACCAGTTGCGGGAAGCACAAGGACAACTGCGGTCACTACACGCCCAACGACCTGATCAAACCGGACAACGAAAATCCGGAAAACCTGCTGGTATTCACGCCCAATGGTGCGGTGATGCCGCGCGCCAACCTCGATGCGGTACAGCAGCGCCGGGCAGAAGAAACCATCCGCATTTTGAATCTCAATGGTGCATTGAGCCAAATACGCAGGGCCGAGGTGTTTGGCTATCTTCAAATAGCGGAGGAGATTGCGCAGTTGGCCCAAGACTTCTCCGAAGACGAATGGTTGCCAATTTTGCAGGAAGAACTGCAACGTACGGCTAATCTCCCATTCTCCACGGCCATCAAGCATGTGCTGACACCCCAGCACGAGTGATGCGATGCCTACCTCAACTCCCCCCTGCTCAATCCTCATCCTCGCCGGTGGCCGTGGCCAGCGCATGGGCGGTCGCGACAAGGGCCTGGTGCCATGGCGCGGCGAACCGCTGATCGCGCACATCCATCGGGTGGTGCGGGGGCTGAGCGACGACCTGGTGATTTCCTGCAACCGCAATCAAGCGGCGTATGCGGCATACGCCGACCAGTGTGTGGGCGATGCCGAGGTGGATTATCCCGGGCCACTGGCCGGCGTCATTGCCGGGCTGAAGGTGGCCAGCCATGAGTGGGTGGTGGTGTTGGCCTGCGACGCACCGTTGATCGACCGGGCCTTGATCGATGCATTGCGCGGGTTGGCTGCCCGCCATGACAGCGCTGCAATGGTGCGCCAGGGGGGGTATTGGCAACCGATGTTCTGTGTACTGCCCCGGCAAGTGTTGCCCGTGCTGGAGCGGGCGTGGCAGCAAGGTGAGCGGAGTTTGCAGAAAGCGCTGTTGCTGAAGCCGATTCAGGGGTTGGAGTGTGCCATCGACGATAGGCGATTGAGCAATTTCAACAGCCCGGAATGGTTGCAGTGACGGCACAGGCCACATCGCGGGGCAAGCCCGCTGCCACAGGCACAGCGTGAGCACTTGTCCCGCGATAGGACCATCGGCCGCCCCCAGTCAACCGGCTGATACCCCACCCAGTTCCTCTACACTGATCTCGCGCATCCGAAACTTCTGCACCTTGCCCGTCACCGTCATCGGAAACTCATCGACGAAGCGAAAATGCCGAGGCACCTTGAAGTGCGCGATGCGCGACTTCGCCCATTCGCGCAACTCCTCGGCACTGGCGCTGTGCCCTGGATGCAGTCGCACCCAGGCCACGAGCTCCTCGCCGTACTTGCTGCACGGAATGCCGATCACCTGCACATCGGCCACCGCCGGGTGGGTGAAGAAGAACTCCTCCAGCTCACGCGGATAGATGTTCTCGCCACCGCGAATGATCATGTCCTTGCTGCGCCCGACGATACGCACGTAACCCTGCTCATCCATGACCGCCAGGTCGCCGGTACGCATCCAGCCTTCGGCGTCGATGCTCTCGGCCGTGGCCGTCGGGTTGTTCCAATAGCCGAGCATGACGCTGTAGCCCCGGGTGCACAGCTCACCGATCTCGCCGCGCGGCAGGGTATTGCCATCGGCGTCGATGACCTTGCTCTCCAGGCGGGGTTGGGTGCGGCCCACGCTGGTCACACGGACCTCAAGGTCGTCCTGCGGGCCGGTCTGCAACGACACCGGGCTGGTCTCGGTCATGCCATAGGCGATCTGTATCTCGGCCATGTGCATTTCGTCGATCACCCTTCGCATCACCTCGATCGGGCAGGTGGCACCGGCCATGATCCCGGTGCGCAGGCTGGAAAGGTCGAATTCGTTGCGGCGCGGGTGGTCCAGCTCGGCAATGAACATGGTCGGCACGCCATACAGCGCGGTGGCGCGCTCCTCGGCCACGGCTTGCAGGGTGAGCAAGGGATCGAAGGCATCGTTGGGGTAGATCAGCGTGCTGCCGTGGGTCATGCAGCCGAGGTTGGCCATGACCATGCCGAAGCAATGGTAGAGCGGCACCGGCACCACCAGGCGGTCATGCTCGGTCAGGCGCAGGCTCTCGCCGACCATGTAGCCGTTGTTGAGGATATTGTGGTGGCTGAGCGTCGCGCCCTTGGGGAAGCCGGTGGTGCCGGAGGTGTACTGGATATTGATCGCCTCGCTCGGGCGCAGGCTCGCCTGGCGGCGGCCAAGGGCCTCGGCACTGACTTCAGCGGCGCGAGCCTGCAGGTCACACCAGGCAAGAAAGCCTGGCGCAGGCTTCACCGCCAGGCTGATCACCCCGCGCAGCTCAGGCAGGCGCTCGCAGCGCACTGCCCCGGGCTTGCTGGCAGGCAATCCGGGCACTAGGTCGCGGAGCATGGCGTGATAGTCGCTGGTCTTGAACGCATCGGCGCAGATCACCCAGCGGCAGCCGGACTGGCTCAGGGCATAGTCGAGCTCACTGCTGCGATAGGCCGGGTTGATATTGACCAGGATCGCACCGATCTTGGCACTGGCGAACTGGGTGATGCACCACTCGGCGCAGTTGGGGGCCCAGATGCCCAGGCGATCGCCCGCTTGCACGCCGAGCGCCATCAGCGCGCGGGCGTGCTGGTCGACGGCATCGGCCAACTGGCGCCAGGTGTAGCGCCGTTGCTGGTGACGCACCACAAGAGCCTCGCGGTCGGGGAAGCGGGCGACGGTGGCATCGAAGGCGTCGCCGATGCAGTGGTCGAGCAAGGGCTTGCTGCAGTCGCCCTGGGAGTAGCTTGGCTGGGGCATGGCGTTCTCTTGTTGTTCTTGTGTTGTCTGGACTGGCCTCTTCGCGGG